>CALGFI010000001.1 GCA_937881155.1 uncultured bacterium
CATCGCGGGCCTGGCGGCCGGCACGTTCGCGGAGGGATGGGGCACGAGATCGCAAAGGCGCCTCGTGCAGGTCGCCGGCCTGGTCGGCCTCGTCGCGCTCGGCATTGCACTTGTCGTCTGGAGGACCACGGAGATCCGCGAGCTCCCGTTCTTCGACGAGGGTCTCGCGTTCTTCCAACAGCTCGGCGAAGGCTCATAGCCACCGCGGATCGGCCGCTCCGCGCGCACGCCTCTACACGGGACCTTTCGACGACGCATACGAGCCGAGCACCTTGAGCATGGACGTGTGCAGACGGACCTCGTCGAGCGCCTCGGCGATGTGCGCGTCCTCCGCCGACCCGTCCAGGTCGATGTAGAAGACGTACTCGAACGGCGCACCGCGTCGCGGACGCGACTCGAGCTTGGTGAGGTTGACGGCGCGATCGGCGAACGGTTTCAGCGCTCTGAACAGCGAGCCGGGCCGGTCGTCGCCGGTCATGACGAGCGACGTCTTGTCGGCCGTGCCGAGCCCCGCGTCCTTCGTCCCGATCACGCCGAACTTCGTGAAGTTGTCGGGATAGGTCTGGATGTGTTCTGCCAGAACCGTGAGTCCGAGACGGCTCCCGGCCTCGACGCTCGCGATCGCCGCTTCGTCGGTTCGCTTGCGCTCCGCGATCATCCGCGCCCCGCCGGCCGTGTCGTGGACGGGCACGGGGTCGATGTGGTGAGACGTCAGGAACTCCTCGCACTGCGCGAGCGCCTGCCAATGCGAGTACGCGCGCCTGATGCCCTCCAGGCGGGCTCCGGGCGGCGCAAGCAGCGCATGGTCGACGCGGATGACCACTTCGCCGACCACCTTGACCAGGCTGCTTCGCAGCAGGAGGTCGTACGTCTCGTTCACCGAGCCGGCCTGCGAGTTCTCGACGGGCACCACGCCGAAGTCCGCCTCGCCGCTCGTCACGCGGGAGAAGGTGAGCCGGATCGTGTCGCACGGCATCGGTTCGGCGTCCGGGAACAGGACGAGGACCGCGCGCTCGCTGAACGCGCCCGACTCACCCTGATACGCAACCCTCGCCGGCACGCGAGGAGCGTATCAATGGGTCCTCGATCGACTGCTGTCGGCTACCGAAGCACCGTTCGTTCGTAGACTGGCCGTGTGCCGAACCGGCTAGCAGAAGAAACGAGCCCGTACCTCCTCCAACACGCCGACAACCCGGTGGATTGGTACCCGTGGGGAGAGGAGGCGCTCGAGCGGGCCAGGCGCGAAAGCAAGCCGATCCTGCTGTCGATCGGGTACGCGGCGTGCCACTGGTGCCACGTGATGGAGCGCGAGTCCTTCGAGGACCGCGCCACGGCCGACCTCATGAACGACAACTTCGTTTCGATCAAGGTCGACCGCGAAGAGCGCCCCGACCTCGACGCGATCTACATGGACGCCGTTCAGGCGATGACGGGCCACGGCGGGTGGCCGCTGACGGCATTCCTGACACCCGATGGCAAACCCTTCTACGCGGGCACGTACTTCCCCGATGAGGATCGGCACGGCATGCCGGCGTTCCGCAAGGTGCTGACCGCGATCGCCGACACGTGGACGAACCGGCGCGACGAGATCGAGGAGCAGAGCAGCCGAGTGGTGGACGCGATCGCACGGGCGTCGAGCATCGGCCAGTCACCAGAGACGCTGACCGACGAACTGCTCTCGAGCGCGTCCCGAGCGCTCCGGTCGGCGTTCGACACACATTGGGGCGGGTTCGGCGGCGCCCCGAAGTTCCCGCAGCCGATGGCCCTCGACTTCCTGCTCCGCCGTCACCTGCGCGGCGATCCGGACGCGCTCGACATCGTACGGATCACCCTCGATCGAATGGCTGCCGGAGGGATCCACGATCAGCTCGGCGGCGGGTTCCACCGCTACTCGACCGATGCCAGGTGGCTCGTCCCGCACTTCGAGAAGATGCTGTACGACAACGCGCTCCTCGCGCGCGTGTACGTGCGGGCGTGGCTCGTCACGGGAGAGGATCGCTACCGCCGGATCGCCTCGTCGACCATCGACTACCTGCTGCGCGAGATGCAACATCCCGACGGCGGGTTCTTCTCGTCTCAGGACGCCGACAGCGAGGGCGTGGAGGGCAAGTTCTTCGTCTGGTCGTGGGACGAGCTCGTCGCGGTCGGCGGCGAGGCCGTGGCCACTGCGTTCGGCGCGACGCCGACCGGCAACTGGGAGGGCACGAACGTCCTGTGGTTCCCGCGGCCCGTCGAGGCGGTCGCGCAGGAGCTCGAGATCGACCCGGCCGAGTTGAAGCGGAACGTGGAACTGGCGCGCGGAGCGCTGTTGGAGATCCGTAAGCGGCGCGTGCGGCCCGGGACCGACGACAAGGTGCTGGCGGCGTGGAACGGGCTGGCCATCTCGGCCCTTGCCGAGGCGGGGCGAGCGTTCGGAGAGCCCCGGTTCGTCGACGCCGCGGTTCGCGCGGCCGAGTTCGTCCTGGAGAACATGCGCGACCAGGACGGGCGGCTGCTGCGCTCGTGGCGGGACGGCCGACGCGGACGCCCGGGATACGCGGACGACCACGCGCTGATGGCCGAGGCGTGTCTCACGCTGTACGAGACCACGTTCGACGTCCGCTGGTTCGTGGAGGCGCGCTCGCTCGCCGACGAGCTCATCCGGCTGTTCCACGACGCCGAGCGCGGCGGCTTCTTCCAGACGGGCTCGGACGCCGAGGATCTGGTGATCCGGCCGAAGGAGCTGTACGACAACGCCGTGCCCAGCGGGAACTCTGCCGGCGCCGACGTGCTCCAGCGCTTGACTCACTTGACGGGCGAACCCGAGTACGAGCGGGCCGGCGTGTCCGCGCTCCGGCTGGTCCGCGACGGGATCGCCGGCGCGCCGATCGGCTTCGGGCACGCGCTGGGCGCGCTCGACCTGTATCTGGACACGGTGCGCGAGGTCGCAGTGATCGGCGACCCCGGATCGCCGGAGACACGCTCGCTCGCGGCAGAGGTCACCTCGAGGCGGTACGTGCCGAACCACGTGCTGGCCGTGGCCGATGCGCGAGACGATCGCTCGCGCGAAGCGGTCGCACTCCTGCTCGAACGGCCCCAGATCGACGGCCGGCCGACGGCGTACGTCTGCGAGCGGTTCACCTGCAAGCTCCCGGTGACCGAGCCAGAGGAGCTCGCCGCGCAGCTGTAGCGGGCCGCGAGCCGAAACGTGCTAGACAGAGCGCGGTGTCCGTCCAGTACCACGTGAAGCTGGCGCCGGGTGATGTGGCGCCGTACGTCCTGCTCCCAGGAGACCCGGGACGCGTGCCGATCGTCGCCTCGTTCTGGGACGAGGCGCGCGAGGTGGCCAGGAACCGCGAGTACGTGACCTACACCGGCGTGTACCGGGGGGTGCCGATCAGCTGCACGTCCACCGGGATCGGTTGCCCTTCGACGGCGATCGCCATAGAGGAGCTGGCGCGGGTCGGCGCGACGACGTTCATCAGGATCGGCACGTGCGGCACGTTCCAGGACCACGTGGCGAACGGCGACATCGCCATCTTCGACTCGGCCGCCCGGTACGACGGGACGTCGAGGCTCTACGCGCCGCTCGGCTACCCCGCCGTGGCCAGCCACGACGTGCTCCGCGCGGCGATCGACGCCGCCGACGACCTCGGATACCGATATCACGTCGGCACGACGCGTTCGGCCGACACGTTCTACGCGCTGCACGCGCGACCGGGGTCCTCGTTCGGCGACTACTGGCAGTCGTCGTGGCGAGAGCACTTCGAGGACCTCAAGCGGCTGAACATCGTCTCGGCCGAGATGGAGGCGAGCGTCATCCTCGTCCTGGCTCGGATCTGGGGCCTACGAGCGGGCGGCGTGGCCGTCGTCCTCGACAACGTGCTCAGGGTGAGCGGCGACGAGGGCGGGTTCGATCCACAGACGCAGTTCGAGCACGGGGGCGACGAGATCGAGCGCCTCGCGCGGCTCGGCTCGGAGATCGTTCGCGTCCTCGCCGAGCGAGACGGGTAAACCGCTGGCAACCCAGTATCACGTGAAGCTCGCGCCGGGCGATGTCGCCCCGGTCGTGCTCCTTCCGGGCGACCCGGGCCGGGTGCCTCTGGTCGCGTCGCTGTGGGACGACGCCCGAGAGGTGGCCCGCAACCGCGAGTACGTGACCTACACCGGGGTGTACCGGGGCGTGCCGATCTCGTGCACCTCGACGGGCATCGGCGCACCGTCGACTGCGATCGCGTTGGAGGAGCTGGCTCGCGTGGGGGCCACGACGTTCATCCGTATCGGTACCGCGGGATCCCTCCAGCCCCACGCGCGGATCGGCGACGTCGTCATCCTCGACTCGGCCGCGCGCTACGACGGCACGTCGCGGCTGTACGCGCCGCACGAGTATCCGGCCGTCGCGAACCACGAGGTCGTCGCCGCCGGAATCCGGGCCACGCGGGAGCTCGACGTTCCGCATCACGTCGGAACGACACTCTCGACGGACGTGTTCTACGCGCCACAGGAAGGAGTGGCATTCGGCGGCTACTGGCAGTCCGGCTGGCGCGAGTTCTACGAGGACGCGCGTCGAGCGAACGTCCTGGTCGTCGAGATGGAGGCGGGCGTGCTCATGGTGCTGACCCGGATCTGGGGCCTCCGGGGCGGGGCGGTCGCGCTCGTGGTCGACGACGTGTTCGAAACGACGAACGAGCAGTTCGTACCGGAGGAGTCGTTCCGAGCCGACGCCGACCTCGTCGAGCGCCTCGCTCTCGTGGGGTGCGAGACCGTGCGGATCCTCGCGGAGCTCGATGCCTCTTGATCATTCTGCGCGTGCTGCTGT
>CALGFI010000002.1 GCA_937881155.1 uncultured bacterium
AGAGCACGTGGAAGGGCAAGGTCAACATGCGGCTCGGGCCGGTGTCCCTGTCCTTCGCGGGCGTCGTCACGATAGAAGATCGTGACGACGCCGCGCACCGCGTGGTCCTTCGAGCGAAAGGGATGGAGCAGAAGGGCAAGGGCGCGGCGAACGCGTCCGTCACGAGTTGGCTGGAGACGGGCGAGAACGAGACGACCGTCAAGATGGTCGCGGACGTTCAGCTGACCGGCTCGGTCGCCCAGCTTTCGCGCGGCCTGCTTCCTGAGGTCAGCCGAAAGCTGACCCGGGAGTTCGCCGGGTGCCTGCGGACGAGCATGCTAGCCGGGGGGACGGAGCGAACGCCGAGCGCGACGGAGACGACAGCGCATGCACCCGGTCCGACGACGCCCGTCGCGGTGAAGGCGAAGCCGATCAGCGGCCTCCGCCTCGGCCTGTCCGCGATCTGGGCGAAGATCCGAAGCCTGTTCGGCTCACGCCGGGCGTGATCTCCGCGGTCGTTCTGGCGGCAGGGGCCGCCACGCGATTCGGGCGCACCAAGCAAGTCGAGAAGTTGCGAGGCAAACCCCTCGCGCAGCACGCCGTCGACGCCGCAGCCGGGGCGGGCGTCGACGAGATCATCGTGGTGCTCGGACACGATGCGGAGCTCGTGTCGTCGACAGTCCGCCTGCCGAGTTCGGCTCGGGCCGTGGTGAACCGGGAACACTCGAACGGGATGGCGAGCTCGCTCGCCGTCGGGCTTCGGGCACTGGACGATCGGAGCGACGCGGCGGTCGTGCTCCTTGCGGACCAGCCGGGGATCCGGAGCGACCACGTCGCCGCACTCGTGCGCTTCTACGGTGACACTCCGGCGCCGATCGTGCGTATCCGGTTCCGCGATGCTCCGGGGCCGGCGCTCTTCGCTCGCAGCGTCTGGCCGGAGGTCGAAGCGCTGACCGGCGACACCGGCGCTCGTGTGCTGTTGGACGCGCAACCCGAGCGCGTCCGCTGGGTCGCTCTCGACGAGGACGCGCCGCGCGACGTCGACATGCCAAAAGACCTCGACGAGGCCTGACGCGGACGGCGCACGTACGACCCAAGAACCGACGTCGACGCAACCGACGCGATCACGTCGATGCGGACTAAAGGAGATGCGAGACGCCCCGGTCCTTCTGACCGGGGCGTCTCTGTCTACAGCCAGGTCGGGAGGGCTAGCCGTAGAAGATGACCGTCACCTCGTTCAGAACCTCCCGTCTGACTTGGCGACGCCGCGGGCCGCGCGCTTGGTGCGCGAACCGCGATATCGCCGCAGGTCGGTCACGACGCCTGCGGCGGCAGCCAGGAAGACAGGTTGAGCGGCCGCACGAAGCGACCTGCTCTCGGAGAGAACCTGCGACAACCCAGCCTCCAGCCCATCAGGGTCACGGCAGATCGGGCTCCGTGGAGACCCGGTCCTGCGCCAACCTTCGAACTCGTTATCGGCACGAGCGCGCTGCGACCTTAAAGCTCAGCATGAAGGCCCAAGCCGCCGATGCCGAAGCGCCGGCAGGCTCTCTCGAACCCCAGCGACCTCCGCGAGATCGAGCTCGGCGACGGTCACGCCGACCCCGTCGGTCGCGCGAGCCACGACCCGTCCCCAGGGGTCGACAACCATGCTGTTGCCGTAGTTCCTGCGCTCGCGGCCTGGAGGACCCCACGTTCCCCACTGGGCCGCCGCGACGACGAAGGCCTGATCTTCGATCGCCCGCGCGCGAAGGAGCACGTCCCAGTGGTCCTTCCCCGTCTCGAACCGGAACGCTGCGGGCACGAACACGATCGTCGCACCGCCGACGACGAGCTGACGGAAGAGCTCCGGGAACCGAACGTCGTAGCAGATCGTGAGCCCGACCCGGCCGAATTCGGTATCGGCCGTCACGACCTCGTCTCCGGGAGCAAAGACGAACGACTCTCGGCTGGGGACGCCTCCCGGCGGGTCCGCGTCGAACAGATGGATCTTGCGGTACGTCGCGACGAGCCGGCCGGCACGATCGAACAGCACGCTCGTGTTGAACACCCGGTCGCCGTCGAGCTCGAGCACGCTCCCGCCGTGGATCCACATGCGGTTCCGGAGGGCCACCTCGGCGAGTCGCTGCACCCGCGGACCGTCGAGCGCCTCGGCCGCCGCCCGCACTTGCTGCGCCGACCCCTGACACGGCCACACCTCAGGGAGCGCGGCCAGATCGACTCCCGAGTTGCCGGCGACGTCCAGCAGATCGAAGATCTGCCGCTCGTTCGCCGCAACGTCCTCGCCGCAATTGGACTGACAGAGTGCGACGCGCACGCCGCGATGCTACGCGTCGCTCGTGGGTCGCGGCGGCGGCCTGACCATCAATCGCTCGGGATCTGGCGGACCGAACCCGAACCGCCCGTACAAGCCGTGTGCGTCACGCGTGTTCAGGTACCAGGCGAGGTCGGCGTGCGGACCGTTCTCCACGGCCTCGCGGACAAGCTCCACACCGAGTCCTCGGCCGCGATAGTGCTGGAGCACGTAGACGTCGGCCAGCCACGCGAACTTCTCACCGTCCGAAACGACGCGACAGAACCCCACCTGCCGGTGGCCGTCGTACAGCCCGACCACGCGCGTCGCGTCCCGTACGAGGCGCTCGACCGTCTGGCGAGTCCGACCGATCGACCAGTACGCGGTCGTGAGCTCGGCGTGCACCGCGCCGACGTCGACCCGCGAGACGTCGTCGTCCAGCTCGATGTCGTCGCCGAGACCCCGCTTCACGATTCGCCGAGAAACCGCCCGCGCATCTGCGCGATGCTACGTCTCGTGTCCAAGCGTGCCCGTTCGAGCGAGCGGCACCAGCTCCGCGGGTTCGGATACTTCAAACGAACGGGCCCGGGGTTCATCACCGGCGCCGCCGACGACGACCCGGCCGGCATCGGCACGTACTCACACGTCGGAGCGACTTTTCGCTTCGATCTCGTGTGGATGGCGCCGCTCTGTCTGCCACTGGCGTCGGCGGTACAGGAAACGGCGGCGCGGCCGGGTCTGGCCAGCGGGCGAGGGCTCGTCGCCCTGATCAAGGAGCGGTTCGCCCGACCCGTCATGGTGGTCTCGGTCGTCCTCGTCGTGTCCGCGAACGCCTTCAACATCGGAGCCGACCTCGGATCGATGGCCGAAGCGCTCGCACTCCTGGTGCCCGTCCCGTTCGTCCTGGCGGTCATCGCGTTCGCGGTGGGCATCTGCGCGCTCGAGTTCTTCGTGTCGTACGACCGTTACTCGCTCGTCCTGCGCTGGCTCGCCCTGTCGATCTTCGCGTACGTGCTCGAGCTGGCGTTCATCGAGGTCGACTGGTCCGCCGTGCTGAACGGACTGGTGCCGGCGTTCGCTCTGGACGGTCCGCACGTCGAGGCGATCGTCGCCGTCTTCGGCACCACCATCTCGCCGTACCTGTTCCTGTGGCAGGCGGGAGAGGAGACCGAGGAGCGCAAAGCCGGTCACGTACGAAAGATCGACAAGGTCGAGATCCGGGCGATGCGCGTGGACGTCGTCTCGGGGATGACGGCAGGGATCATCGTGATGTTCGGCATCCTCGTGGTCTCCGCGTCGACGCTCGGAACCGAAGGCGGCACCGTGAACTCGGCCGAGGAAGCCGCTCGCGCGCTCGAGCCGATCGCCGGCCGGCTCGCGTCGCTCGTCTTCACGGCGGGGATCGTCGGTACCGGGCTCCTGGCGATCCCCACGCTCGCCGGATCGGCGGCCTACGCCGTGACCGAGGCATTCGGGTGGAAGGAAGGCCTCGGCCGCACGCCCCGTCAAGCCCCCGCGTTCTACGGGGTGATCGGCGGCTCGCTGCTCCTCGGCATCGCGATGAACTTCTTCAGGCTGGAGCCGATCCGAGCGCTGTACCTGTCGGCCATCCTCAACGGGCTCGCAGCGCCGCCGCTCATCCTCCTCATGTTGATCCTGTCCAACTCCTCGGCCGCGGGCCGGCAGAAGGGAGGCGTCGCGTCGAACGCGTTGGTGGGCATCTCGTTCCTGGTGATGTTGGCATCCGCCGTCTGGTACCTCATCGGCCTGCTCTGACGCCGATACCATCGCCCGATGCCGCTCGGTCGATACACGGTCCTCGACGGCGAGGGCAGCGCGGTCGGAACCGAGGATTTCCGGTGCGCGCCAGGCCCGATGGGATGGCGGTACTTCGGCGAGATCGCCACGAACGACCCCACGCCGCACCGAGAGATCGTCGACCTCGCCGTCGACGCGTCGTGGCGACCGGCGCGCATGCGGGTCGAGACCGGTTCCCATCACATCCTCCTCTCCGCAGACGGTGACGCGCTGCGCGGCTTCCTCGACGACGAACCCGTGACGACGAGGTGGGGGTCCGACTGGCACCTCGACTACCTGTCGCCGGCATACAACGCGGTGACGACGAAGCGACTGAACGGCAGCGCCGAGATCGACGTGATCTACCTCGAGCCGGTCACGTGCGAGCCACGCGAAGAGAGGCAGCGGTACGAGCTCATCGGTGACGAAGACGTCGACACGCCCGTCGGCCGGTTCGCCTCATATCGGTGGCGGTTCACCGCGCTGTCGACCGGATGGTCGCGCGAGCTGTGGATCGCCGGCGATGTCGTGGTTCGGTTCGAATCCCTGTACGAGCTCGAGTGGTACGAGGCAGGCGCCAGCGGCGCGCAACCGGTGTCGTAGCTACTCGATCGACGACAGCGCCTCGTCGATGATGCCGAAGCCCTCCGCCAGCTGCTCCTCGGTGATGCAGAGCGGGGGGTTCGTCATGATGCCGTTCCACCGCACCATCGTGTAGAGGCCGCGTTCGTCCAGGAACTTGGAGATCGCCTTCATCTCGTCGCTCGTGCCGTTGTACGGCGCCATCGGCTCCATCGTCGCTCGATCGCGGACGAGCTCGACGATGCCGAACAGCCCGATGTTCCTCACGAGGCCGACCGAGGGATGCCGGTCGTGCAGCTCGCGATGATGGCGGGCCATGACCTCGCCGAGCTTGCGGGAGTTCTCGATCAGGCCGTCCTCTTCGTAGACGCGGATCGTCGCGAGCGCCGCGGCGAGTCCGAGCGGGTGGGAGTTGTACGTGAGGCCGCCGGCGAAGACGTGCTCGTCGAAGAACGAGTACACGTTCGGCCGGAGTCCCACGGCACCGAGCGGGACGGCGCTCGACGTCAATCCCTTCGCCATCGTCAGGATGTCGGGGACGACGTCCCAGTGGTTCACGGCGAACCATTCGCCGGTTCGTCCGAACCCCGACATCACCTCGTCGGCGATGAGGAGGATTCCGTGCCGGTCGCACAGCTCGCGGACGCCCTGGAGATATCCCTCCGGTGGGATCAGGATGCCGTTCGTCCCGGTGACCGGCTCGAGGATGAACGCCGCGATCGTCGACGGGCCCTCGAGCATGATCGTCTCCTCGAGGTACGCGAGCGCCGCGTCGGCGTTGTCCGCCGGTCGCCCGGTTCCGTGGTACGGGTCGAGGACGTGGACGACGCCGGGCATGCCCGGTTCGTTGGCCCACCTGCGCGGATCGCCCGTAAGGGTGATCGTCGCGTACGTAGCGCCGTGATAGCTCCGGTACCTGGCGAGGATCTTCTGCCTGCCGGTGACGGCCTTCGCGATGCGGATCGCGTTCTCGTTGGCCTCGGCGCCACCGAGGGTGAAGAACACCTTGTCGAGGTCGCCGGGCAGCAGGTCGGCGAGCTTCTTCCCGAGCTTCGCGCGCGCCTCGGTCGTCATGAACGGGCTGATGTACGGAAGGACCTTCGCCTGCTCGGCGATCGCCTGCGCAACACGCGGGTCCGCATGGCCGATGTTGACGCCCATGAGCTGACTGTTGAAGTCGAGGTACCGCTTACCGTCGACCGTGAAGAACTCCGAGCCGCGCGCCGACGCGACCGGGATGGGTCGCGTCGTTCCCTGCTGCTGCCAGTCATAGAGCGTGTGTCGCAGGCTCAGATCGACGATCTCTTGCGCGCTCAGCTCGCTCATGTGGACCCTCCGTTCGGGAGCGTGCAGTCTAACGCCGGGCCATCCGCCCCCTGAGCCGCGTTCAAGCGCGCTAGCATCGGAACGCGCTTCCCCGAACGAAGGGAGCTCACCATGGAGCGGATCGGATTCTGGATCGGCGGCAAGATCGTCCCCGGCGAGTCGGGACGAACCGGACCCGTGTACAACCCGGCGACGGGCGAGCAGACACACGAGGTCGATTTCGCCACGCCGCAGGAAGTCTCGAAGGCCGTCGAGGCGGCGAAGGAGGCGCTGCCCGGCTGGCGCGCCACATCGCTTTCCAAGCGCGCGGACGTGTTCTTCCGCATCCGCGAGCTCCTCGAGGAGCGCAAGACCGACATCGCCCGCGCGATCACGTTGCAGCACGGCAAGGTGCTCTCGGACGCCGTCGGCGAGGTGCAACGCGGGCTCGAGAACGTCGAGTACGCGACCGGCATCCCCCACCTGCTCCAGGGCGCGTTCAGCGAGCAGGTCTCCACCGGCATCGACGTGTACTCGATCCGTCAGCCGCTCGGCGTCGTCGCCGGCATCACGCCGTTCAACTTCCCCGGCATGGTTCCCATCTGGATGTGCGCGAACGCGATGGCCTGTGGGAACACGTTCCTCCTGAAGCCATCCGAGAAGGACCCCGGCCCGTCGCTCGTTCTCGCCGAGCTGTTCAAGGACGCGGGGATCCCCGACGGCGTGTTCAACGTGGTTCACGGCGACAAGGTCGCGGTCGACGCGATCCTCGAACACCCTGACATCGCGGCGGTGAGCTTCGTCGGCTCGACCCCGATAGCGAAATACATCTACGCGAACGGCACCGCGAACGGGAAGCGCGTGCAGGCGCTGGGGGGCGCGAAGAACCACATGATCGTGCTGCCCGACGCCGACATCGACATGGTCGCCGACTCGGCCGTCTCGGCGGGCTACGGTTCCGCCGGAGAGCGATGCATGTCCGTGTCCGTCGTCACCTCGGTCGGAAAGGTCTCGGACCGGGTCGTCGACGCGATCGCCGACCGCCTGCCGAAGGTGAAGGTCGGTTCGGGCCTCGATCCCGAGTCAGAGATGGGGCCGCTCGTCACGCGCGAGCACCGCGACAAGGTGGCGTCGTACCTCGACAGCGGCAGTGCCCAGGGCGCGCGGGTGATCACCGATGGACGCGAGCACGCGCTGTACAAGGAGAGTCCCGGGTTCTTCCTCGGCCTGTCCCTCATGGATGAGGTGACGCCCCAGATGGACGCGTACCGCGACGAGATCTTCGGGCCGGTCCTCTCGGTGGTACGCGCCGACACGTACGACCAGGCGGTCGATCTGGTGAACCGGAACCCGTACGGGAACGGCGTGGCGCTGTTCACCCGCGACGGCGGCGCGGCGCGCCAGTTCATCTTCGAGGTCGAAGTGGGCATGGTCGGCATCAACGTCCCGATCCCCGTTCCGGTCGCGTACTACTCGTTCGGCGGCTGGAAGGGCTCGCTGTTCGGCGATTCGCACATGTACGGGCCGGAGGGAATCCGGTTCTACACGCGCGGAAAGGTCGTCACGCAGCGCTGGCCCGACCCGGCGAAGAGCGCGGTCGACCTGGGGTTCCCGCGAACGCGGTAGCCCTCAGACGGCGGTTGCCGTCTCGGCAGGCGCGACGAACACCACCGTGACGTCGCCATAGCCGAGGTCGCCGAGGAACTCGTTGAGCATCGTCCGCGTGTTGTCCTCGCCCATCGTGAGGAGCTCGCTGGTCGAGGCGGCATCCGCGAGTTGACGTTCGGCCGCGATCAGGAGATCTCGATCGGTGGTCGGCGAGTCGGTGAACATCCCACCGATGCGATCCAACACCCCGCGGTCACGGTCGATCACCTCGGTCGCCGAGTGATCGATCATCACGTCACTCAGATCCGGTTGCGGGAGCGTCACCGTCACGTCGCGCCCGGTCGCTCCGACGCTGATGTCGCCTTCGGTGATCCCGGAGAAATCAACGACGGCTTCGACCGACCCGACGGCGAGCATCTTCGACCGCTCGCCCGCGAGGACCGCCGGCATGAACCGCACGTCGCGCTCGACGTCCACGAGCACGCTGAACGTGCCGGCCGCGGCGGTGTACTCCGAAACCGAGATGAGCTCGTCGAGGATCGCCGGATGAGCGCGCTCGACGCGACGTTCAGTGAACGGATTCTGCAACGACAACCAGGACGGAAGCCCGAAGAACCCGGAGACGAATCCGAGCACGATCACGAAGACGGCCAGCCCGGCTCCGAACTTGATGGCCTTCATCTGCCCACCCTCCCTTGAAAGGCGGAACCTCCATAAGAATGTACCGAACGGAAACGCCCCCTCGGCGCGCGAGCTCAGAGGCGGTCGCCGAACGCAGTGGTCCCGGCCGGCGGGCGGAGGCAGTGCTCGAGCCGCATCGACGCGTTGTATGTACCGACGTTCAGCATTGCCAGCACGTCGCCCTCACGGAGCTCGGGCAGGGCGACGCCCTCGCCCCACAGGTCGTCGCCTTCGTTGACGTTCCCGGCGATCGTGTACGCGCGGGACGGATCGGCGTCGATCGCGCGCGTCAGGACGATCGGAACGAGGGCGTCGTAGATGAACCGCTCCGGGGCGACGACGTATCCGGCGTCGAGACCGGCGAACGGCACTCCGCCGCGTTCATCGATCGAGACGACCTCGGCGAGCAGGACGCCAGATTCCTTGCACAGGTAGTCCCCGGGCTCGCACGACACCGTCACACCCAGCGGTCCGAGATGCCGAGCGAGCACCGTGGCGAACGCATCCGCGTCCAACGGCTCG
>CALGFI010000003.1 GCA_937881155.1 uncultured bacterium
AAGGAGGCGAGATGAACCTGAACGGCATCCTGATCGGGTCCGAGGACCCGAAGGGTCTGGTCGACTACTACACCAAGTTGTTCGGCGACCCCGGGTGGGGGGGCGGTGACTTCGTCGGGTGGCAGATCGGTACGGGCTCCGTCACCGTCGGACCGCACGACCAGGTGAAGGGGAAGAACGCGCAACCCGGTCGCGTGATCTGGAACATCGAGACCACCGACGTCAAGGGCGAGTTCGACCGGCTCCGCGATGCGGGGGCCACGGTTGTCCAGGAGCCGTACAGCCCTGGCGAGGCCCCCGAGATGTTCATCGCCACGTTCGCCGACCCGGACGGCAACTACTTTCAGCTCATCACGCCGATGTAGTCCTGGCGTGGCGGCTCATCGTTCCGATCCCTCGCGAGGGCGGACGTCGACGCGTTCGCCCTCGGCCGGCTCCACGGCCTCGTCCGGCGTCTCGTGCTCGAACGTGAGCGCGTACACCTCTTGGCCGCGCGGATACTCCTTCGTCGGGCGGTGCTCTCGCGTCACGGTGACGCCGAGCCCGGCGTACACCCCGTCCTGTTCCGCCCGAATGCGTTCCCCGAGGAAGATGTTGGCCATGATCTCGCGCGGCCGGGTCGCGGCATTCACCATGCGCACCGCGCCGACGACGGGCGGGCCGACGACGGTGAGCTCGCCGCCGATCTGCACGAGGTAGCCGGGCCCGGCGTCGAGGCCCATCGACAGCCCGACGCCGCCGGACAGGTTCCGGGAGTTGTTTCGGAAGTCCTCGAGCACACGCCGGTGGAAGAAATCGATGAGCGACTGAGCGGTGTGCACGATGTTCCCCGCCGCCTGGACGAACGCCTCGTTGTACTCGTCCTCGGGCGCCGTCTGCACCACCCAATAGGCGAGGAACCCGTCCCCGGTGAACTTGTCGAACCAACCGCCGGGGGATCCGATGCCGCGGCGAACGGCCGTCACGAACTTGTCCATGATGAACGCGAAGCGTTCGAACCGGACGGCCTCCTTCATCAGCATGGTGGACTCACGGATGTCGGCGGCCATGACGAACATCTGCAGCGGCTCGCCGTCGATGATCGCGTCGAGCAGGTCGTCGCGTCGGAAGCGCTTCTCCCAGTCGGGGGGCGCGTGCGCCTTGAGGAGATCCCCCATGCGCGCTCGCTCCAGGTCGCGTTCGGCTGCGGGTTCCTCGCTCAAGTCCGGAAAGTCCTCCTCGTGCGAGTGGACCCTAGCCGAAGACCTTCTCCAGCCAGGCGCCCCATGCCTCCTCGGCTTCCTTCTGGTCGACTGCATCGTCGAAGACGTGGTGGCCGACTCCCGTCACGCCACCGAAGGCGGCGATGTGCATGAACCGGTAGATGCCGTCGTCGGTCCGCACGCCGAGGAAGTCGCGCGACAGCCAGTCGACGACGCCGTCGAGGACCGGGAGTCCCTCAGGCGTCAGGCGCACCCGATCGCCGAGCGAAGGCGTGCTCTGCAGCCCCAGGGCGCGGTGGAGCATGGTCCAGGCCTCGTCCCGATTCGGCACAGCGGGACCGAACGCCTCGACGGGCGTCGCCGTGCGGCCGCGGAAGTACGTGAGGTACACGCGGAGCTTGTCGAAGTACATCGGGTCGCCCTCGGACAGGCCCTCGTACTCGGCCTCCCAGTTCTCGCCGAGGAAGCCGCTGTGCACCCAGCGGACGACCGTGCTGCCCTTCTCACGCCCCTCGACGATGTACTCGAACGCGTGGAGCGCGCCGTCCGGACCTTCGGGCGTGCGGTAGGCGAGCCGATTCGGCGGCTCCCAGGCCTGCACCGTCCCTTCCTCGGTTCCGCCTCGCATGATGGTGCGAACGGTGCCGCCCTCCCGCGGCTCGATCTCGTTGCGACCCATGAACCAGGCGTCGACGCCCGGACCCGTGGCGATCGCGTCCCACACCTCTTCCGGGGTGGCATCGACCTGGAACTCATTGGTGAGCTCGAACGGATGGGCCATCTCAGGGCTCCTTTCGGTCGGTGCCGGATTCGTTTTTCACGCTCGGATGCACGGCGACGATCACTCGATGGGACCGCCCGCCGTCGGCGGATTCATCGTGGTATTTGCCGATCAGGCCGGTGACAGCCGCGGCGAGCTCCTCGGCGAACGCCGCGCGGTCGCGCGCCGACGCGAACCGGACCTCGCCGTCCATCGCGAACGTCGCCAATCGCTTCCGGGCCTTCGCCGCTCCCACCAGGAGCTCGCCGACGTCGCGGACCAGACGAGACGCGAGCGCGATCATCCAGCGGGCCGAGAGCCGGTCGGGCGAACGCGACGGGTCGGGTTGCAAGGCGGCGAGGGCGGTCGGGGAGATCACGTACGACGCGGCCGTGGCGCGCAGGACGCGCTCGGTGACGTTCCCCTTCCTGCGTTCGTCGACAAGCTCGACGAGCCCGTGACGCTCGAGCGCCTTGAGGTGGTAGTTCACGTTCTGGCGAGGCAGGCCCACCTTCTCGGCGAGCCCGGCCGCCGATCCGGGCTCGGCGAGCTCGGCGAGCAGCCGCGCCCGGACGGGGTCGAGCGATGCTTCTGCGGCGGCGGGATCGGCGATCACTTCGACGTCGAGCACGAACCAATCCTATGAACCGACAACATTTTTTGTCAAGACGGGAAATCTCGTCGGAGAACGCCGCTTATCGCGGCTCTACCTCGACCTGCAGGGATTCGCCGCCGGTGACGGAGATCCGAGCCAGGCCGACCTCACTGCCGTCGACCGCGGCCCCGACCTCGGACGGGATGATGCGGAGCTCGGTGATGCCTTCGGCGACCTGGACGTGGATCCGTCCCGGCTCCGGATACGGCTCGGGGCGCAGCCCTCCGTAGTAGAAGGCGAGGATGTCGGCGGCCGACAGGCCCCGCAGCGCCTTGCCGTACGCGCCCCACTGCACCATCCCCGCGCCGTGGCCCCATCCACGCCCCGAGACGATCAACGCGCCGCGCTCGGACGACGCGCTCAGCCATCGAGACGGGATCGTCGTCGGGAGGGGCGAGCCGAACCTGCTCGGCGGCGGATAGTTGGCGGGTTCCAGGCACGGCGCCCACGCGTTGATCGCGTCGCGGAACGTGCTCGACTCGATCGACTGCGTCCGTGCGTGGCTCGAGACGACGAACCTGCCGTCGGTGAATCGCACGTTCGTGACCGGACGTGAACGGGGCCATTCGCCCGCAGCCGCGAGGAACGTCGCGACATCGTCGAAGGGCAGGCGAACGCGCCACGTCGACGTCGGCGAGGCACCGTCGTCGTTCTCGACGACAGGACGGAGATAGGGGAGCGGCGAGCTGCCGAACACGTCCTCGTTGCCGTAGGTCTGCCCGTTCGAGGTGGAGAAGTACACCGTCGTGGCCGGCCGTCCCTCGAAGAGCAGGACCAGACCCGAGGTCTGGCGAACGGCTCGGTACCAGCGCCGAACGTTCGGCTCGAACGGAACGGGGATGCCTCGGTACACCTGACACGCGGTCGTTGCACAGATCGGCGTCTCGAGCGTCTCGCCCTCTTGCCCGCTCCACCCCGTCGTCGCCAACGCGTAGCTACGCGCCGCGATGGCCTGCGCCTTTAGCGCCTCGCGCGGCCAGGAAGGCGGTACCTCGGCGATGCCCTGGAGGTACTCCTGGAACGGCAGCGTGACGACCAACCTCAGCGTTCCGTCGTCGGAGCGACGCACCAGGAGCGTGCCGGGATAACGAGCGAGCAATCGCCTCGGTTCGGGATCGACGCACGGAGAGGCGACGTGCGGGTATCCACCTCGGAGGAGCAGCGAACCGCCCCCGGGCCCGACGATTCGAACGGAATCTGGGTCCATCGGGACGCGCGCGTTCGGCGAAGGCGAGCTCGGCGAGTTGACGGACGCTGAGGGCGGGCTCGCCGACGACGTCGAACCCGGTGTTCGCCTCGTCCGATCCGCCGGACCGGGCTGGGTGCACGCCGCGAGCACGAGGATCGCCACGGTGGCGGCGACGAGCGGGCGCATCCGCACGACCACGGTGCCCACGCTATCAACGAGCTCCCCGGCGGGATCGACGGCCAAGGGGCGACCCTCTTCCCGCAGCTACACGCCGAGATTGCGAAACGACCCTTTCGAAAGTATCCTTTCGATCATGGCGGCAGAACCGAGCACACTCCGGCTCACCGAGCCGGCCCAGATGCGGGCGCTCGCCCACCCGCTGCGCCTGCGCCTCCTGGGTCTTCTGCGGGCCGACGGCCCGGCGACGGCCACGGCGCTGAGTGAACGACTCGGCGTGTCCCCGGCGCTCGCCAGCTACCACCTTCGTCAGCTCGCCGATCGGGGGTTCATCGAGGAGGCCCCCGACCTTGCCCGAGACGGCAAGGAACGGTGGTGGCGCTCGTCCCACGAGCGGACGAGCTGGTCCACGGTCGAGTTCCTCGACTCCCCGGAGCGCGTCGCCGCCGAGCAGGCCTTCGGCCGCGAGATCGTCCGAGCGCAAGCGAACCACGCGATGGAGTGGGTCACGGGCACCCACACGTGGCCCGCCGAATGGGTGGACGCCGCCGACATGAGCGACTGGATCCTCGAGCTCACGCCCGAGGAGCTGCGCGAGCTTCGCGACGAGCTGCACGAGGTGATCGCGCGCCGCCGCGCCGGGCGCCATCCGGGTTCGGAACGCGTCGCCGCCGTCGTCCACCTGTACCCCCGCCGCCGGGGGACGAAATGAACGCGCGCGGACGCGCGCCGCTCCTCGCTCTGTTCGCGGCCAACGCCGTCTCGCTCACCGGAAACGTCGCCGCGCTGGTCGCCATCCCGTGGTTCGTGCTCCAGACGACCGGAAGCGCAACGAAGACGGGCATCACGGCGTTCGCCGGGCTGCTCCCGGTCGTCCTCTCCGGTCTGTTCGGCGGGGCACTCGTCGACCGTCTCGGCTACCGCCGGACGAGCATCGTCGCGGACGTCGCGAGCGCGGTGGCCGTTGCCGCCATCCCGCTGCTGCACTCGACGGTGGGGCTGGAGTTCTGGCAGCTCGTCGCGCTGGTTTTCCTGGGCGGCCTGCTCGACGCGCCGGGCGGAACGGCTCGCGCGGCGTTGCTGCCCGACGTCGCCGCGCGCGCCGGATGGAGCTTCGAGCGCGCGACCGGGGCGACCGCGGTGGTCGAACGGTTCTCGCGCCTCGCCGGTGCTCCCCTCGCCGGCGTTCTCATCGCGGCGACCGGAGAGACGAACGTCCTGTGGATCGACGCCGGGTCGTTCCTCGTGTCGGCGGCGCTCGTCGCGGTGGGCGTTCCACGACCGGCCGTCGAACGCGAGGCGAGGAAGACGTCGTACCGCCGAGAGCTCCGCGAGGGCTACGCGTTCCTGCGCGCCGACCGCACCCTGGCCGTGCTGGTCTTCATCGTGAGCCTGACGAACCTGTTCGACGCCGTCGCCATGATCGCGCTCCCGGTCCTCGCGCACGACGTGTACGAGAGCGCGCTCAGCCTCGGACTCATGACGGCGGCGGGCGGCGCCGGCTCGGTGCTCGGCGCGCTGGCCTTCGCGGCGATCGGGCACCGGTTGTCGCGCCGAGCCGTGTTCACGTGGGGGTTCATCTTGGTCACCGTCTCGTTCCCCGTCGCCGCGTTCTTTCCGCCGCTGATGGTGTTGCTGGTCGCGAAGACGATCTCGGGTCTCGCATCCGGCCCGCTGAACCCGGTGATCGACACGGTGTTCATGGAACGCGTGCCGGCCGGGATGCGCGGCCGCGTGTTCGGCGTGACGCAGGCCGCCGCGTGGGTGGCGATCCCACTCGGGGTTCTGGTCGCGGGCGCCGTGATCGAGGCGATCGGTCTTCGCGCGACCCTGCTTCTCAGCGGCGCCGCATATCTCACGATCACCATCGGAGCACGGTTCAGCACCGCCCTTCGTGATCTCGACCGCCGGCCGGAACTGGCCTCGGAGGAGGCGGCGTAGACTCGGCCGTCATGGCCGAACCCCAAGCCGAACGGCGCGTCGTCGTCGTACGAGGCGGCCCGTACCGCGTCGAGGGCGACATCCGGCTGCTCAGAACCGCGATCGTGACGACCGAGCACGGCGAGCCGATCGCGTGGGACGAAGGTCCCGACTTCGATACTTCGGATACGTATGAGCTCTGCCGTTGCGGCATGTCGGAGACGAAGCCGTTCTGCGATCGCGTGTGCGAACGCCTGGGGTTCGATGGAACGGAGGTCGCCGACAGGGGACCGATCGCGCGACGCCGCGAGCCGTGGCAGGGGAAGGGCGTCGTGCTCTACGACGACCGCACCATCTGCACGCACGCGGGGTTCTGCACGAACCTGCGCACTACGGTGTGGACGCTCGCCGACGAGGCGGACGACCCCGATGCGCGGGCCGAGTTCGTGGCGATGGTTCACCAGTGTCCGTCGGGACGGCTCGCGTTCGCGACGGACGACGACCCCGACACGCTGGTCGAGCCCGAGCTCGAGCCGTCGATCGGCGTGGAGCCGAACGCGTCGTACTGGCT
>CALGFI010000004.1 GCA_937881155.1 uncultured bacterium
GACGATCTCATCGGCACCGAGCTCCCGAAGGCCCACCCCGCGTTCGGGGCGCCCGACGATCGCCGTCACGGTCGCGCCGGCCATCTCGGCCAGCTGCACGGCGAATCGTCCGACGCCCCCCGCCGCGCCGGTGATGGCGACGCGCCGCCCGAGCAACGATCCGATCGGCGACAGCACGCCGACCGCCGTGAGCCCCGCGACCGGCAACGTCGACGCGGTCTGGAACGACAGGGATTCCGGGATCTCGGCCAGATGATCGGCACGGACCGCGACGTGTTCGGCCCACGCTCCGCCGTTCGCCCAGCCGACGACCCGCGCTCCTTCGGCAGGACCCCTCGCATCCGCGGCCGACCGAACGACGACGCCGGCGAGGTCCCATCCGGGCCGCCAACCCTCCTCAGCGCTCCCGAGCGCGATGCACTCGCCGCGGTTCAGGGAGACCGCTTTCACCTCCACGAGCGCGTGATCCGCTGCCGGTACGGGGTCGGCGACCTCTCGAATCTGGACGCCGCCGGACGCCGCGACGAGAGCTCGCATCAGGTCACGATCTGATGCGGCATGGAGAACCCGCGCGCGGCGTTCTGCTCGGCGTGAATCAGGTGCATGAGCGCGTTCACCTGGGCGAGGTGTGTGAACGCCTGCGGGAAGTTCCCGAGATGACGTCCCGTACGCGGGTCGATCTCCTCGGCGTACAGCCCAAGTGGGCTCGCGAACGAAAGCAGCTTCTCGCAGAGCTCTCGAGCGCGGGGGATCTCTCCGATCTCCGCGAGCGCCGAGACCAACCAGAACGAGCAGATCGCGAACGTTCCCTCCTCGCCCGAAAGCCCGTCGTCGGTCTCCTCCACGCGATAGCGGAGCACGAGACCATCGACGGTGAGCTCATCGGCGATCGCCAGGACCGTCGCGCGGATCCGTTCGTCATCCGCCGGAAGGAACCTGACGAGGGGCAGCAGCAACAGCGATGCGTCGAGCGCGGTGCCGCCGTAGTACTGAGTGAACACGCCTCGATCGTCGACGCCGTGGGCGAGGACATCGGCGTGGATCTCGTCGGCGACGGCCTGCCACTTGTCCGTCAACGCCTCCTCGCCGCGACTCCGGGCGAGGCGCGCCCCGCGGTCGAGCGCGACCCAGCAGAACATCTTCGAGGAGGTGAAGTGCTTCGGCTCTCCCCGCACCTCCCAGATACCGCGGTCGGGTTCTCTCCAGTGCTCGATCGCGGCGTCGACCTGCGCGACGACGAGCGACCACGCGCGCTCGGCGACGCGGTTCCGAGACTTCGCGTGGAGATACACCGAATCGAGGAACACGCCCCAGACGTCGTTCTGCCTCTGACTCCAGGCGTCGTTGCCGATGCGCACGGGCTTCGCGCCCTCGTACCCCGACAAGTGGTCGAGCGTGTGCTCCGTCAGCTCGCGCTCGCCGCCGACGCCGTACATCACCTGCAGGTCCTGACCGTTGTCTGTCCTGTCGGCGACGAACTCGAAGAACGCATCGGCCTCGGAATCGAATCCGGTCGAGTACAGCCCCCACAGCGCGAACGCCGAGTCTCGGATCCAGCTGTACCGGTAGTCCCAATTGCGCTCTCCGCCCGGCGTCTCGGGTAACGACGTCGTCGCCGCCGCGACGAGGGCGCCGGTCGGCGCGTACGTCAGCCCCTTCAGGGTCAACGCGCTGCGCTGGAGGTAGATCCGCCACGGGTGATCGGGGAACTCGCCGTGGTTGAGCCACTCGCGCCAGAACTCCTGCGTGCGCCACACGCGGTCGGCGGCGTCCGGATAGCTCGTCGCAGGCTGGTGCGCGGACCACGAGAGCGCCACGAAGCGCTCGTCGCCCTCGCGGAGCGTCGTGCTCGCGTACGCGTGGCGTCCCTCGAACCCCATGCGGAGATCGGTCGTGAGTCGAAGCATCAGATCATCGTCAGGGGTGCGCGCCTCGGCAGCCGAATATCCCTCCCCGAGGTACTCCCACGCGACGCTCGATCGCGCGTAGTCCGGCGCGGGCTCGCAGTCCATCACCAGCTCGACGTGACCGTTCACGCACCGGATCGTGCGGAGCAGGCAGTGCTCGGCCTCGTAATCGTCGGGCGGACGCTGGTAGTCCACCGCGCGCTGCGTGTCGTCGTACCACGGGCCGATCAGCAGCGCGTCGCGGACGATGATCCACCCCGAGTGGGTCTGCCACGTCGTCTCGAGCACGAGGGTTCCCGGCACGTACCGCCGGCCAGCCGGAACCGTGACGTCGCGCGGGCCGACGCGGAAATGTCCGGCCGAGCGATCGAGCATCGCCGCGAACACCGACGGCGAGTCGGGTCTCGGTAGACAGAGCCATTCGACGTTCCCGCTCGGCGCGACGAGCGCCTGGACGTGACGATCCGAGAGGAAGCCGTACTGCGCGATGGGCGGGAACGGACTCGCGTCCGCGTACGGGCCCGTGCGCTGCATCCGCGGATGGTATCGCCGTCACCGGCTGGAGACGCCGACGATCCGCTCGATCCCCTCTTCGGAGAGTCCCGACGCTACGCCGCGACGAACGGTTCGGTCTCGGGCGGCCTCGGCATGTCGACCTCCGACACTTCCCCGAGTTCGAGCGCGATCGCCAACACCTCGTCGATCGTCTCCACCGGATGGAACGCGATCTCCTCGCGAACCTGCTCGGGAACGTCGTCCAGGTCGCCCTCGTTCCGCTTGGGGAGGATGACCTCCTTCAGCCCGGCGCGGTGCGCCGCGAGCACCTTCTGCTTGAGCCCGCCGATCGGCAACACACGCCCCTGCAGCGTGACCTCACCGGTCATACCGACGGTGCTCTTCACCGGCGTCTGCGACAGCAGCGACGCGAGCGCGGTGACCATCGTCACGCCCGCACTCGGTCCGTCCTTCGGCACGGCGCCCGCCGGCACGTGGACGTGGAACCGCCCGCCGAGCGACGACGCTGGCACGCCGAGCTCCTCGGCGTGCGACCGCACGTAGCTGAGCGCGATCTGACCGGACTCCTTCATGACGTCGCCGAGCTGTCCCGTCAGCATCAGCGCGTCCGGGCCTTCGCCCTCCATGCGCGTTGCCTCGATGAACAGCACGTCGCCGCCGGTACCGGTCACGGCGAGACCCGTCGCGACGCCCGGTACGCTCGTGCGCTCCGCGGCCTCGAAGAAGAACCGCGGACGTCCGAGGTACTCCCGGATGTCGATCACGTCGACGTTCACCGGCGCGTGAGCGTCTCCCCGTGCCAGCTTGGTGGCCACCTTCCGCAGGACCTTGCCGAGCTCGCGCTCCAGGTTGCGTACTCCGGCCTCGCGCGTGTAGTCGCCGACGACCTGACGGATCGCTCCGTCCGTGACGGTGACCTCGTCCGCGTTCAGCCCATTGCGTTCGAGCTGTCGGCCGAGCAGGTGGTATCGGGCGATGGCGACCTTCTCGTCCTCCGTGTAGCCGTCGAGCCGGATGACCTCCATCCGGTCGAGCAGCGGACCGGGGATCGTCTCGGCAACGTTCGCCGTGGAGATGAACAGCACCTCCGAAAGGTCGAGATCGACCTCCAGGTAGTGGTCGCGGAACGTGTGGTTCTGCGCGGGATCGAGCACCTCGAGCAGCGCGCTCGAGGGGTCGCCGCGCCAGTCGGCGCCGACCTTGTCGACCTCGTCCAGCATCATCACCGGGTTCTTGGTCCCGGCCTCCTTCAGCGCGCGCACGATGCGGCCCGGCAACGCACCGACGTACGTCCGCCGGTGGCCGCGGATCTCCGCCTCGTCGTGGATGCCACCGAGCGAGATGCGGACGAACTTGCGACCGAGCGCACGGGCAACAGACTCGCCGAGCGAGGTCTTTCCCACGCCGGGTGGTCCGACGAGCGTGAGGATCGCGCCCGAGCCGCGCCCCGAAGCCGGGCCGAGTCCGCGCTCGTCACGCAGCTTGCGCACGGCGAGGTACTCGACGATCCGGTCCTTGACGTCGTCGAGGCCCTTGTGGTCCTCGTCGAGGATGCGTCGGGCGTCGGCGATGTCGAGGTTGTCCTCGGTCCGCACGCCCCACGGGATCTCGGTCATCCAATCCAGGTACGTGCGGATCCAGCCGTACTCGGGCGACTGCTCGGAGGTGCGCTCGAGCCGGCCGAGCTCCCGCTCGGCTTCCTTGCGCGCGCCGTCGGGCATGTTCGCCTCGGCGATCTTCCTGCGGTACTCCTCGACGACGTTCTCCTCGGAGTCCTCACCGAGCTCCTTGCGGATCGCGTCCATCTGCTGACGAAGGATGAACTCTCGCTGGTTCTTCTCGAGGCCCTCGCGGACGTCCGAGCGGATCTTGTCCTTCAGGTCGAGCTCGGCCAGAACGTCCTTCGCCCACTCCAGCACGTTCTCCAGGCGCCGCTCGACGTCCAGCGTTTCGAGAACGTCGACCTTCTGCTCGAACGACAGGTCCGGCGAATAGCCGGCGGTGTCGGCGATCTGACCGGGATCGGAGATGCCGCGAAGGAACTCGGCGACCTGAGGCACGCCGCGCGCCTCCACGATGCTCTCGAGCGTCGCGCGGTACTCACGTGCGAGCTCGTGCGCTCGGGGCGAGGCGACCTCGTCCGGCCGCGGGTCGACCTCGACCCAGACGGCGTCCCCGGTACCCGGAACCCCACGGCTGATGACGGCCCGATGCAGTCCACGGATCACGAGCGCTTCCATCCCGTTCTGGAGGCGCCCGACGTCCTCGACCTTGGCCACCGTCCCGACCTGCGCGAAGCGCTGGCCGACCTTGGGGACCAGCAGGATCTCGCCGCGGGTCGCGTCGGCGGCCGTAACGGCCCGGCGTGCGTCGTCGGACTCGACGGTGAGGGTGATGACCATGCCGGGCAGCACCACGCCGGTGGTGAGCGGCAGGAGGGGCAGGATCTGGGTGTCGAGCTGAGCCATCTCTCGTCTCGCTTCCTATCTCGTGGAACCGACAGCGGTCGGCTGCCCGTTGCATCTGCAGTTCCAACGGACCGGCCTCCGTGCCTATTCCAAGTGTAAGCGGCATTACACAGACGCCGGGGCGGTTCCTTTGGGACGCACCCCGGGCGTATCCTCGCGCTCGTGTTCGAGCGGTTCACCGACCGCGCCCGGCGGGTCGTCGTCCTCGCCCAGGAGGAGGCGAGGATGCTGAGGCACAACTACATCGGCACCGAACACATCTTGCTCGGCCTGGTCCGGGAGGGCGGCGGCGTCGCCGCGATGGCGCTCGAGTCGATGGACATCTCGCTCGAGGCGGTGCGGCAGCAGGTCGGGGAGATCATCGGCCACGGGCAGGCCGCACCGACCGGGCACATCCCGTTCACTCCCCGCGCCAAGAAGGTCCTCGAGCTCTCGCTCCGAGAAGCTCTGCAGCTTGGTCACCACTACATCGGGACCGAGCACATCCTGCTCGGACTGATACGCGAGGGCGACGGCGTCGCCGCGCAAGTGCTCCAGAAGCTCGGCGCCGACCTCAACCGCGTGCGCCAGACCATCATCCAGCTCCTGTCCGAATACACCGGCGGGGAGGCCGCTGCAGCCGGAGGCACTGCCGAGACGACCGCACTGATGTCGAAGGTCGTGCCGGCCGACGTGTGGGCGTCGAGCGAGGGCTTCCCGACCTGCCCCACGTGCCGCTCGTCGCTCGCCGAGACGCTCGCCGTGCAGACGCTCGAGCTCAAGGCGGGCGACGAGGCGACGATGGTGAAGATGGCCTACTGCAACCGGTGCGGTACCGCCCTCGGAACCATCCCCTGACCGAAGGGGGGTTCATACAGTAGATGCCGAGGTCCAGACAGCGGCTCGTCGCGGCGATCGTCGCGTTCGTGGTGTTCGGCGGCGCCGGCGCGCTCGTTTGGGTGGCTCTCGGACCCGGGGACGACCCACCGCCTCCGATCGGCGATTACGGAACGACGCTCTACGAGAGCGACGCCGTCGTCCTGCAGAGCTCCGAGCACGGCGCCGAGCTGTGCGTCGGCGTTGTCAATGACTCCTACCCCCCACAGTGCAGCGGCATCCCCATCTCCAACTGGAACTGGGGCATGGTCGTGGGTGAGGAGTCGGCGTCGGGAACGACGTGGGGTCAGTTCCACGTCGTCGGCCGGTACGACGGCACCGAGTTCCTGGTGACGAACGCCGGTCCGTACCGACAGCCACCGCCCGACGACGGAGATCAGTTCGCGGCGCCGTGTCCCGAACCGGAGGGCGGCTGGATCGCGACGGACCCTTCAC
>CALGFI010000005.1 GCA_937881155.1 uncultured bacterium
CCCGCACCGACAGACGGCTCTCCTCGGATGAAGTGGTCGACCGCGAGCCGAGCCGCGGCGGCAGCCGCCCCTCGCTCGTCGGCGGCCGTCACGTGGGCGGAATACGCCTTGTGCCGAAGCTCGACGGATTCGGCCAGCTGCGACATCCACCACGCGGCGTCGGCCATCCCGTCAAGATCGCGCCCCGTTAGCTCGGACGGGTCGACGGCGCGGAACGCGGCGTAGGCATCGGGCCAGGCTCCCGCAGCGAGCGCTACTCGCGCCTGCTCGACCGGAACCGTCCCGTCCAGGCGAAGACCCTCCTCCGAATGCTCGGGCACAGGGTAGATGGGCCCGACGCTCCGCGTGAGACCAAGGTTCGCCGCCCGTCGTGGGAGACTCAGCACATCGCCACGCCCGACGACGTGACGGAGTTCCGCATCGACGTTCCCGAGAGCGAGCTCGAGGATCTCCGAGCACGCCTACGGAATACGCGCTGGCCCGAGCGCGAGACGGTCGATGACTGGACGCAGGGCGTCCCACTCGCGTACCTCCGAGACCTCTGCGCTTACTGGGCGGACGAGTACGACTGGCGCACAACACAGGCGCGGCTGCACGCGCTACCGCAGTTCCGAACGACGATCGACGGGCTGGGGATCCACTTCCTCCACGTGCGGTCACCGCATGCCGACGCGTTGCCGCTCGTCATCACGCACGGGTGGCCCGGCTCGATCGTCGAGTTCCTCAAGGTCATAGGGCCGCTGACCGATCCGACCGCACACGGGAGTGCCGCATCCGATGCGTTCCACGTCGTCTGTCCTTCGCTTCCCGGCTACGGCTTCAGCGACAAGCCGGCCCGCCCCGGCTGGGGAGTCGAACGGATCGCCCGCGCATGGACCGTGCTCATGGCGAGACTGGGGTACGGGCGCTACGGCGCGCAAGGAAGTGACTGGGGGACGAGCGTGAGCGCGAGCGTCGGTCAGCAGGATCCGCAGCACGTGGTCGGCATCCACCTGACGCCGCCGCTCGCCCCACCGGACCCGGCGACCCTCGACGACCACACCGAACGTGAGCGAGCGGCGCTCGCCTCTCTCGAGCACTCGGCCGAGTGGGACTCCGGCTACTCGCTGGAGCACGCGACGCGACCACAGACGATCGGGTACGGGCTCGTCGATTCACCCGCGGCCTTGTGCGCGTGGATCATCGAGAAGTTCTGGGCGTGGACCGACAACGATGGTCACCTCGAGAACGTGCTCACACGCGACGAGCTCCTCGACAACCTGATGCTCTATTGGCTCCCGCGTGCCGGCGCGTCCTCCGCACGGCTGTACTGGGAAAGCATCCGGCAGGTGAACGAGTGGATCTCGGGCGCGGTCACCGACGTCGTCGACGTTCCGACTGGCTGCTCGATCTTCCCCAAGGAGCTCCAGCGACCGTCCCGTCGATGGGCGGAGAAACGGTTCGTCGACATCCGCTACTGGAACGAGCCCGAACGAGGCGGCCACTTCGCCGCGTTCGAGCAACCAGAACTGTTCGTGGACGAGGTGCGCGCTTTCTTCCGGCTCGTCCGTTGACGACGTCGACGCGCCGCTCGCGTCATGACCGCGTCAGACGATCACCGGAAGGCACCCGAGTGTTCGGTGCGTCTGAGCCAGGCAGCGGTGCTCGCAACCACGGGCGCGAGGAGCAGCACGGCCATCGCGCCGATGCTCCCCTTGGCTCCCCAGTCGGTAAGCCCGATGCCGACGCTGACGAGGGAGCTCAACAGGAGCGAGATGTCCGCCGCACGGTAGATCTCCGGCTCGGTCCGACGAATCTCGAGCGTCTTCGTCAGCGCGACCACCGACAGCATCGCTACAGCAAGCGACCCCACGAGCAACCACCGCACGGGATCGGGCAGCGGCTCATTCACGTGCTCGACGGTGTTGAGAACGGCCGCGCCGCCCGCGGCGATGGCGATCACGAGCGGGAGGTGCAGATACACCCAGTGCTGTGTGTACCGGGAGATCGGCGTACGGTGCGACACCAGGTCGAAGTAGATCCACCACAGGCCGATCGCCACCACCACTCCGAGCAAGCCGATCACGATGCCGTCGCCGTCGAGCGGCCGGAGCTCGGCCATGCCGCCCACCGCCCCCACGATCACCTCGCCGAGCACGATGATGACGAACAGACCCAGCCGCTCGATCAACGCCGGCGAGGTCGCGATGCGCGCCTCGCCCCCTTGCTCGGCCGGCGGAGTCCACCGATGCAACCCGATCCAATAGCCGACGACGGTTGAGACCAGCGCGATGGCCCACAACCAATACCGGATCGGCTCGTCGACAGCGGCACTCGCAGCGAACAGCACGGCCGCGACGAAGTAGCCGGCCGAATACGGCGTCGATCCCGCTCGGTGATGTGGATCGTGCTGCCCAGTCCGGAACCACAGCACCACGAGGATCAGCGTGTTCGCGGCGTACGCGAGCGCGAAACCGACCGATCCCTCGCCCGGAACCTGAGAGATGTACACCGCCATCACTGCGACGGTGAGCATCTGGGCGAACGTGAACACCCGCGCGCTCACGTCGTCCGTCCCGTGCAGGTCGTGATACATCGTCCCGTTCGACCACGACGTCCACACCGCGTAGAACAGGAACACGAACCATGCGACTCCGGACCAGGAGACGTGCTCCGCGAGGCGTTCGGCCATCTGGGAGATGACGACGACGAAGACGAGGTCGAAGAACAGCTCCAGGAACGTCACGCGCCGGTCCGCCTGGCGGTCCGCGTACCGGCCGGGCGGCTGCCACAGTCTTCGGAATGTCGACGGCTGGTTCACTCGGCCACGATAGCGGCGATGTCGAGAATGGCCGGCCGGCTCCGACCGAGTGACGACGCGGGCACCATAAGGAGAGGAGGACGTCATGGCGGAGAACAACACCCTGCAGCTCCCAACGCCGGATCCGGCGCTCCGGCGGCTCGATCGCCTGGTCGGAACGTGGCGAACCGAGGGCCACCTAGCGGGCTCCGACGAGATCACGATCAAGGGCGAGACGACGTTCCGATGGCTGCCCGGAGGCTTCTTCCTGGAGCAGCACAACGTGATGTCGTTCATGGGGCTGGAGATCGACAGCCTCGAGCTGATCGGCTTCGACCCGCAGACCGGAACGATCCAGTCGACCGTCTTCTCGAACCTCGCGCCGACGCCGCTGCCCTACCAATGGGAGGTCGAGGGCGACACCATGAAGATCTCGGTGTCGTACGGACCGCTCGACGCCACTTTCACCGGGAGCTTCGCCGCCGACGGCGAGAGCTTCTCCGGGGGATGGCGCCCGAATCCCGGCGCCGACGAGACAGTGAACGTCCCCTACGACATCACCGGCCGCCGGGTGTAGCGACAAGGAGGAGGAACGAGATGTCGAGCGACAACTCTACCCACGACATGATCGTGACCCGTACGTTCGGTGCGCCCGTTGAACGGGTCTGGCAGGCGTGGAGCGATCCCGAGCAGGTGAAGCGGTGGTGGGGGCCGCAGGGATTCTCGTCGCCGCTCTGCCGCATGGACTTCCGCGAGGGGGGAATCACACTCGTCTCCATGCGATCCGACGAGGGCTGGGAGGTCTTCAACACGTGGACGTACGGGTCGATCCGTCCGATGGAGAAGATCGAGTTCGTAGCGCGCTTCGCGGACGCGGATGGCAACCAGGTGCGCCCGGCTGATCTCGGACTGCCGCCGACGATCCCCGATGAGGTTCCTCACGAAGTGACGTTCTCGCGGATCGGCGATGCGACCACGGAGATGACGGTTCACGAGTTCGGCTACCCGGACGCCCAGACCGCCGCGATGTCGAAGGCGGGCATGGAACAGGTGCTGGACAAGATGGCGGAGCTCGTCGCTTCGTCATGAGCGGCAGAGGGGAAGACGGTGATGGCTGCCGAGCTCAGCGCGAACCGCTTCGTCGACCGTCTGGCCGCGCTCGTTCCGCCGACGTCCCGCCCCACCTTCGTACGATCGACGCGCGACGCTCCAGGCGAGCCAGATGGGACGACCGATCTACGAACGCATGGGATACCGAACGATCGCAGAGTTCACGGTTTGGGATCTCGAACGCTAATGGAGCGGCGACGGTGGGTGGGCGCGACGTAGCTCGGCGGTCACGGCACGGACGTCGTCGCGCGAAGCGCGACGACGTCGGCCCGGGATAGGAACACCGACCGGAGGTCCGGACTCACCCCGGCCGCGATCTCCTCGACGATAGCGAGCGCCGAGCGGCGAAGGTCGGAGGCCACGTCGGACGCCCCGTCGTCATCCCTGAGATCGGCCGTCATCGCGAGGATCTCCCACAGCACGCGGCGCTCGCCGAGCCGTTCGGCTCGCTCGCGTGCTTCGCCCAGCGTTCGTCCCGCAGCCTCACCAGCGCCGGCCGCGATCTGCGCCCGCGCGAGCTGCACGAGCGCGTCCGCGACGAAGACCTCGACGCCGCGTGCGTGGAGGTGGTCGAGGAGCCACGTGGCATGACGTTCGGCCTCGGTGGTGTCGCCACCCGCGAGGGCGAGCCGCGACCGGACGAGCGAGCCCGCCGCCGTTACGATCGTCC
>CALGFI010000006.1 GCA_937881155.1 uncultured bacterium
GCACCGGGCGGGTGGTTCGTTCTCGTTCGGAACGAGTCGCGGCGCTCGATGCCCTTCACGCGAAGTATCAGCAGTACGCGATCACGCCTCCGAATGGTCCGGTGGTGGCCATCGATATCCACCGAGTGACCGGCTGGGCCGCGGAGGATGCGAGCGGGGCGTAGAGCTAGGGATCGTCACGATCGCGGAGGGATGGGGCGGCCGAACGGCTAGTCGCGTTCCGCGGCGATCGTCTTCAGGGTCGACCACGCGTTCATCGCCGGCGGGAACCCGGCGAGCACCGCCGTCTGGAGGATCACCTCTCGGAGCTCGTCGACGGTCAGTCCCGCGGAGAGCGACGACCGCAGGTGGATCGGGAGCTGTGACGAGCGGCCCAGCGCAGTGAGGACCGCGACCGTGGCGATCTGGCGCTCACGAAGGCTGAGGCCGGGCCGCGAGTAGATGTCGCCGTAGGCGACCTCGATGATCATCCTGCCGAGGTCGCCGAGCGCCTCGATCGTCTCGAGCGAACGTTCGCCGTGCACGTCGCGGAGCTTCGCGCGGCCGATCTCGTACTTCTCGTCAGTCGTCACCAGGAGAGCCTCCTCGTCGCATGTGCGAGGGACGCTACCGCCCTGAAGGGCATGTGCCTTCTCGGTTGGCGAACGGGCCGCTGCGATACTTGGGCGCGCGTGGACGAGCCGACCGCGATCGAGGAGACGGAGGTGCTCGAGGCGTCGCAACCGACCGGCGACCGCGGCCGCGACCAGCGGATCATCCTCGGCAACACCGGACAGAACGTCCTGGGCCTCGCGATCGGCGCGCTCGCCACGTTCGCCGCGCAGGTCATCATCACGAGGCGTCTCGGCGACGAGGGGTTCGGCGTCGTCACCCTGACGACGCAGTTCGCGTTCATCGCCGCGGCCGCGACGCGGTTCGGGATGGATGTCGTGAACGTTCGTCTGGTCGCGATCCTCGTCGGGCGAGCGCAGGCCGCACGGGCTCGAGGATTGGTTCGGCGCTCCGCGGCGATCGCGGCGGCGATCTCCGTGCCGTTCGGGGTGGCGGTGTTCCTGCTCGCGCCGTGGCTCGCCGACGCGTTCAGCGGCCGCCCCGACGTTGCCGAAGGCGCGTTCCGTGCGGTCGCGGTCGCCATCCCCGCCGGCGCCCTTGCGTTCACCTACATGGGCGCAACGCGAGGGCTCAAGATCATGCGCTTCACGCTGTACTCGCAGTGGATCGCGCAACCGATCGGGTGGATCGCGTTCACGATCGCGTTCTGGGCGGCCATCGACGAGACTGCCGGTGTCGCATCGGCGGCGTTCGCGGCATCGTGGGCTCTCGCGCTGGCGATCGCGTGGTTCGGGTGGGAGAAGGAGCAGGTGCGCTTCCCGGATGGCACGCGTGGCGGCGAGATCCCCGAGGAACGAACGTCGGCGCTCCTGCGGTTCGGCGCGCTTCGCGCGCCCGCGACGCTGTTCAGCCAGCTCATCTTCTGGACCGACTTCTTCGTGCTGTCGTTGCTGTGGAACGATGAGGGTGCGGCGGGAGCCCAGGTCACCGGCGTGTACGGCGCCGTGCTCCGTGCCGGGCAGTCGCTGTTCCTGTTCCTCACGTCGGTGTCGCTGACGTTCAGCCCGTTCGTGGCCGACCTCCATCATCGGGGCGAACGCGAACGGCTGGACGCGCTCTACAAGCAGGTCACCAGGTGGACGCTCGCGGCGACGATCCCGGTGCTCCTGGTGCTGGCGATCCTTCCCGGTCAGGTGCTGCGGATCTTCGGCGCCGACTTCGTCACGGGCGAAGCAGCGCTTCGCATCCTCATCGTGGGGATGATCGTTCCGGTCATGGTCGGAACGGTCGGGTTCATCCTGATCATGGCGGGGCGCACCGGATGGGATCTGCTCGTGTACGCGGGCGGATTCGCCATCGACGTCGCGGTTGCGTTCGCGCTCGCTCGACCCGAAGCGCTGGGCGTCGAGGGAGCCGCGATCGCTCAGGCCGCTACGTTGACGTTCAGCGCGATCGCGCGGCTGTTGCTCGTTCGGCGGTTCCTCGGCATCTTCCCCTTTGATGCCGGATACCTGCGGCTCGTCCCGCCGGCCGTCGCCGGTGGGGTGGCGATGGCGCTGGTCCACGCAGCGATGCCCTCGGAGCGCTGGTTGCTCGACCTCGTCGTCTCGTTCGTGGCCGGCGGTGTGGTGTACGTCGCCGTGTTGCTCGCGGTCGGGTTACCGAAGAGCGAACGAGCGAGCGTGCTCGCCATGGCGGGAAAGGTCGTCGGCCGCGCCCGATGATCCTTGTTCGGCCGCTCCGACCCGACGACCGGGATTGGGTGCGCGACAGGGTCGCCGAACGCTGGGGTTCGCCGACCGTCGTCGCACACGGCGTGGTCTACGAACCGTCCTCGTTACCCGGCCTCGTCGCCGAGGACGATGGCAGCCCCGTCGGCCTGCTGACGTTCATCGTCGAGGGAGACGAATGCGAGATCGTGACGATCGATGCGTTCGAGGAGGGCCGAGGGGTAGGGGCGACGCTGATCGACTCCGTCAAGGGCCTGGGTCACGAGCGCCTCTGGCTCATCACGACGAACGACAACTCCAGGGCACAGCGCTTCTACGAGCGCGTCGGCTTCCGGCTCGTTGGCGTGCACCAGGGCGCTGTCGAGCGTTCGCGCGAGCTGAAGCCGGAGATCCCGCTCGTGTCGGCGGATGGAACACCGATCCGCGACGAGCTCGAATACGAGTTCCGGCCGAGGATGCGCCCGTCCGTCTGAACGCTAGCCTTGCCCGGCGCCCGTGGCTCTCGAGGTGAACTCGTTGCAGGTATCCCCGCCGCGGATCACTCCGCGAACGAGGCGGCAGCCGCCGTACGCGAGCGGCGGCCACATGAACTTGCAGTCGCGACACCGAACGCCCGGGCCCGGCGCCGGACGGTAGTTCGCCTCCGCCTTCGACAGTCCCCAGATCTTGGCCACGCCGCATCCTGAGCCCACCCGGTGACTTCGCGCAACCGAGCTCGTTGGGGGCCGACGCTACGCTTGGAGTTCCGGTTCATCGAGGAGGAACCATGACCGCGGCCGTTCTTTCGATCGTCACGCTCGGCGTCGACGACCTTGCCCGCTCGTTCGCGTTCTACGAGGCGCTCGGACTCGAGCGGTGTACGTCATCACAGGATGAAATCGTGTGGTTTCGGACGCCGCACTCGTATATCGGCCTGTTCGGGCGCGATGAGCTCGCGCAGGATGCCGCGATCGAGCCGGGTGGGCGAACGGCGTTCGGCGGCGTCACGTTGGCGATCAACGTCTCTTCGGAAGGCGAGGCGGACGAGTGGTTCGAACGTGCTCTGGCCGCCGGCGCCGACGTGCTGAAGCGGCTGGAGAAGACGTCTTGGGGTGGGTACTCCGGCTACTTCGCGGATCCGGACGGGCACGCGTGGGAGATCGCGCACAATCCCTCGTGGACGATCGGCGACGATGGCCGACTGGTGATCCCGTAAGAGCGCGCGGGGGCGCCCAATGTGGGCGTCTGTCAATCCTCGACTTCGAACACGTACGTGAGCTCGTGTGTCTTGTAGCTGGCGGTGA
>CALGFI010000007.1 GCA_937881155.1 uncultured bacterium
TAGGGGGCTAGGTCACCTCGGTTCGCGCGAGGTCTCGTTCGAGATCCTCGATCCCGTAGCCCTCCTTGCGTACCCGAAGGCTGAAGTAGATCAGGATGCCGACGAGGACCGAGTACGGCGTCGTGAGGATCGTCGCGATCGTCTGCCCGATCGCCTGGCCGGCGAGGTTGTCGGGGAACACCGCCGTCAGAAGGCTGCTGAGGAGTCCCGTGAGAAGACCCGAGACGATGATCGCGCCGAACACCGGCCAGCCGTAGCCCGTTACCAGATTCCACGACCGCTTGAGCGCTTCCCGCCCGCGCCGGTCCTCGATGACGACCGCTGGCATCGACACCCACAGCCGCGTGAGCACGATGAAGCCCGGGATGATGAGCAGAATGAAGCCGCCGATCACCGCGAGGACGACGAGTACAGCGACGAGCAGGATCGAGCCGAGCCGAGCGAAGCCGTAGCGGTACGTCTCCGCGATCGTCAGGTCCCGGGCGAGAAACGTCCCGGCGGCCGCTCTCGTCATCGCGCCCGTCAGAACCAGGAACGCGAGCGTGAACACCACGGCGACGACGATTCCGCCGGCGACGGCCGACCCAACGTCGCCGGTGACCTGGACCGTTCCGTCCGGAAGCTCTTGGACCTGGACGTCGTCGATAAACGCGTCGACCAGCACGACCTGCAGGATCGTGAGGGGGACGACGACCACGGCGACGATCGCGATGAGGTTCTGCCAGTGGCGCCGGTAGATCTCGAACGCGTCGACGAGGATCTCGCCGACTCCGCGGGCCCGAAGGAGCCGCGGGCTTCCCGGTGGTTCCGGCAGGTGAGGGTCCATGCAGCTACGAAAGATAACCCTCGACGGTCGTCTCGTCTCGCACGTTCGCCTCGTTCGGATCGAGGCCCGCGGCTCTCCGCGCTCGGCGCTGTCGGAGCAGGTCGTAGCACTGGTCCAGCTGGACCTGGATGCCCTTCAGGCGTTCCCGGTCGGCCGTCGACACGTCGTCCTGGGCTTCCTTCTCGAAGAGCTCGTGCTCTTCGTGCGCCAGCGCCTCGATGCGAGAGATCACGTTCTCGTCTTCCATGTCGAACCCCCTCGTGGGAAGTGGATCACAGCTCCATCGCCGGCGCGAGCCCGTCGCGCTCGGCCATCACCTCGCGCGCCGCGGCCCTGCCGGGGATGAAGCGATTCGCGACGACGGCCGCCGTCAACAGCACGAGTCCACCGATGACGAGCGAGATCCGGAACCCGCTCATGAACGAGGCTCGGAACGCGTCGATCACGCGGGCCTGTTGGTCGGACGGCAGCGTGGCGAGCAGCGCGGGGTCGATGTTGCCGTGACCGGCGGCGTCGGCGACGGCGGCCTGCTGCTGAGGCGACAGGCCGAGCGGCGTGAGCGCCGGCTCGATCACGTGCCGCAGCCTTGTCGTGAGCACCGTGCCGAGCAGGGCGATGCCGAAAACCCCGCCGACCTCGCGCGAAGTGTTCGTCATGGCCGACCCGAGCCCGGCGCGCTCCGAACCAACCGCGTTCATCACGGCAGCCGTCATCGGCGCCATGGTCGCGCCGATGCCGTGACCCATGACGGCGAAGACCGGCAGCATCAAAAGGTACGGAGTCTCGAGCGACAGGCGTGACAACACGAGAAGGCCGCCGCCCGCCAAGGTCAGCCCGTACGTCATCGGGGTGCGCGAGCCATGCTTCTGCGCGTAGCGCCCGGCGTTCGGCGCCGTGACGATGACCGCCAGCGTCAATGGTAGGAAGCGCACGCCGGCCTCCAACGCCGTGTACCCCCGGATCGTCTGCATGTACAGGCTCATGAAGAAGAACGTCGCGAACATCCCCAGCGACACGCTGAAGGCGACGGTGTTCCCGGCCGAGAACGCCGGGATGCGGAACAACCGAAGCGGCATCATCGGTTGAGGGCTTCGTCGCTCCCACATCAGGAACGCGACGAGCAAGATCGCGAACCCGACGAGCGAGCCGACGATCAACGGGTCGCTCCAGCCGCGCTCGTTTGACTCGATGAGCGCGTACGTCACGAGGAACAAGGCCGAGGTCCCGAGCAGGAGTCCCGGGGCGTCGAGGCGTCGCAGCTCCGGCGAGGTGGACTCGCGCACCGTTCGAGTCGCCACGAGGAAGGCGATCACACCGATCGGGACGTTCAGGAAGAACACCGACTCCCAGCCCAGGCGTTCGACCATCAGGCCGCCGACGGTCGGACCAAGTGCCAGCGCGAGCCCGGACACGCCGGCCCACAGGCCGATCGCGCGGGCGCGCTCGTGCGGCGGGAACGTGACCGTGATGATCGACAGCGTTCCCGGGAGCAGCAGTGCGGCGCCGAGACCTTGGATCGCCCTGGCGGCGATCAGCTGCGCAGTGTCCTGCGACAGCCCGCACGCGAGCGAAGCGGCGGTGAACACCACCAGCCCGGTGAGGAACGTCTTCTTGCGCCCGAAGCGGTCGCCCACGATGCCGCCGGTCAGAAGGAACGACGCCAACGCCAGGACGTAGCCGTCGACGATCCACTGGAGCTCGCTGACGCCGGCGTCGAGCTCGCGGCTGATCGTCGGCAGCGCCACGTTGACGACGGTGTTGTCGAGCATCGCCATCGCCAGGGCGAAGCACATCGTGAGAAGGACGAGAACCTTCTCCCGCGCGTTCTCGCCCTCGAAACCGAGCAACGACATCGTGCCAGCTCCTCCTCGGCACGGGGACTCTATCGATCCAACGTCACAACCCCGGGGCTGTCGGAGATGTTCCGCGAGGTGACGTGGCTACGCGGCGATCGCGTCGTGAGCGGTGACCGCAAGATCCTGCGTGCCGTTCTGCGACGCGCCCGAGAGGTCCACGAGGATCCAGAACACCTGGTTTTCCTCCCACAGGCAGACGTTCGACGGCGGGGCCACATCCACTTGCGGGCAAAGGTAGGTCACACCGCCGACGAGCTCGGATGTTCGTCCCGTGTCGTCGAGGGAACCGGCGGGCAGGCCCTGATTGAAGCCCGCGGCGAACGCGTTCCACGCTGCGTCGGTCGTATCGACCGACGGATCCTCGACCCACACGAGCGCGACGGTCGGGAACGCGTCCGTCCCGTACAGCCCCATGTCGCCGTGGATGCCCAGCCCTTCGACCTGGCGGTGGAACTCGTCGAGCACCGCGTCGATCTCGGGACCGCTCGCCCGTGGCAGGCCGCCGAACCCCTCGGGCAGCTCGACGGCCGGAATGCGGTTCAGGAACAGCGTGACGCCGGCGACGAGGAGCGCAGTCGCCACGATCACGGCGATGACGGAGCCGGCGTTCCACCCGGAGGTCTCGATGGCCGGAACGTCGTCGGGGCG
>CALGFI010000008.1 GCA_937881155.1 uncultured bacterium
TAGCGAGCACGACGCGGGCGTTTCAGCCGTTCGCGCTGCGGGTACGCCCCTCCGGCAGAGGGAGGTGCTTTCATGGGTCTCGTATTCGTTCTGATTGGGCTGCTCATCACGGGCGTGATCGTCGACTTCGCGATCGAGAACGAGGTCGTCGGCTCGCCGGAACGCACGTTCGAGCTGTTTGGCGGGACGTTCACGCTCGGGGAGACGCAGCTCGTGCTCGCGGCCGCCGTGCTCGGTGCGCTCGCGGTCGCGTCAGTGTTCCTCGGTCTTGCCATGACGCGGGGGAGCCACGACCGTCGCCGTACGCTTCGTCGTCGGGTGCGGACGCTCGAACGCGAGAACCAGGACCTCCGCGCGAGCCCGGGCGTCGTGACGCCCGACCGGGTCGACGTGCGAGAGGACGAACGCGAGCGCCACGAAGCGCTCGGCTGATCGTCACGCCTCGAGCTTCAACAGGACCTCGTCGTCGTCCGCGTCTTCGATCGGTGCGGGGGTGAACCCGCACTTCTCGAGGACGCGGATTGACGCCACGTTGTGTTTCGCCGCGTAGGCGTACAACGGCCGCGTTGTGACGAGGTCGAGGAACAGGCGCAACGCCGTCGTGGCCACGCCCCGGCCCCAGAACTCTTTGCCGATCCAGTAGCCGACCTCGCGGCGGCCGTGTTCCTCCCAGCTCCCGATGTTGCCCGCGACGCGGCCGTCGGCCAGCACGGTCTTCGTGATCTTGGTGTCATCTGGAAGGATCTTGTCCCAGTGCGCCGTGAACGCGTCGCGCTCGCGTGGCGGGAACGCGGCCATCTCGTTCGCCTCGGGCTCGCGCTGATGCTCGAAGAAGACCGGCAGGTCGTCCGGGATCACGTCCCGCAGCGCGATGTGGGTGGACTCGTCCACCTGGGTAGCATCGCAGACACCACCTGGCCCGAGGAGACTCCGTGGCGATGGTCACAGATCCCGTGTGCGGGATGCGGATCGACGAGGACGACGCTGCGGCGACCGCCGAGTACGAGGGACGGACGTACTACTTCTGCTCGGAGGCGTGCCGCGACTCGTTCGTCTCGGACCCTGCTTCGTACGCGGCCTGAGGATCGTTGAGCGTAGGACGCGACTCCATCACGGAGGACGAGCTGGCCGAGCGCGCCGGCGCGAACGTCGAGACGATCCGGCGGCTCGTTGGCCTCGGGATCCTCTCGCTCGAGGATGGAGCGTTCCGCAGGCGAGACGTCATGCGCGTTCGGGTGGTCCGCGACCTCGAAGCGAAAGGCATCGACCCCGAGACCCTCGCGGCGGCGCTGGGGTCGGGTCATCTCACGCTCGGCTACCTCGAGAGCGCGGGCCGGAGGTTTCCCCGCTCCGACGTCACGTTCGAGCGACTCGCCGTCGATGCAGGGATCGCCGTGGAGACGATCCAGCGGATCTATGTCGCGTTCGGACTCCCGCGCCCCGAGCCGGACGAACGCGTCCGGGAGGAAGATCTCCCCATGCTGAAGGCGATCCCCGTGCTCTTCGGCGCGGGCGTCGACGAGGGGGAGGTCCTTCGAGCGGTCCGCGTGTGGGGCGACGGCGCCAGGCGGGTGGCACAGTTCCAAGAGCACTACTTCCACAACACGGTCGAGGAGCGGTTCAGGCGCCGCGGCCTGCGCGACAACGAGGCGTTCGAAGCGGCCATTCGCGACGTCGGGTTGCGCATGGGCCACTCCGGTGAACAGATGCTCGGCTGGCTCCTCCGGCGCCACGCCGAGGTCTTCCTCACGGAGCACCAGTTCGAGCACGTCGAGGCCGCCCTCGACGAGGCCGGCGTGCGCGTGCGCACCCCACGCGGCGACGAGGCCGCGGCGTTCGCCGATCTCACGGGCTACACCCGACTTACCGAGGAGTCGGGCGACGAACGGGCCGCCGCCGTGTCGCTCGAGCTCGCGCAGTTCGTCAACGAGGTGGCGGCCGCTCACCGCGGCGACGTGGTCAAGATGCTCGGCGACGGAGTTCACTTCCACTTCCGCGATCCGGCCGACGCGGTGCGTGCGTCCCTCGACATCGTGGGCGGCGTCCAGCCGCGTGGGCTTCCGCCCGCGCATATCGGCGTGAACGCCGGGCCGATGATCTACGACGAGGGTGACTACTTCGGCCGCACCGTGAATATCGCGGCGCGCATCGCCGCGAAAGCGAACGCCGGCGACGTCTTCGTCGGCGAGGATCTGGCCCGGAACGTCGAGCCGGACGGGTTCGCGCTGCACGAGGTGGGTGAGTTCGAGCTCAAAGGCATCGCGAGACCCGTGACGATCTTTCGTGCGGTCGGGACATGACCCCTTGAACGAGTAGACATTCCCTCCATGGCATTCGTCGCTCGTGTGCTGCGTGTTCGACCCGGCGAGGGCCGTGTCACCGCATTGATGGTCGGACTCGCGTTCGTTTCGACGGCGTCGCTCTCGATCGGCGAGAGCGGGATCAGCGCGTTGTTCTTCGAACGTGTCGGCGCAGATTCGCTGCCCTACGTCTACCTGCTCCAAGGGGCCACGACGTTCGTCATCATGCTGGGGCTCACCGGCACGCTGGCGAGGATCGGGCATCGCCGCGCCTACCTCGCCGCGCCGCTCTCGCTCGCGGCGGTCTTGGCGGCCGAGCGGGCCGCTCTTGCGTCAGGCGCCGTCTGGATCTACACGGCCCTGTGGATCACGGTCGCGATCGCGACGCTCGTCGTCGGCATCGCGGTCTGGGGAATCGCCGGCATGGTCGTCGACACGCGCCAGGCGAAACGGCTGTTCCCGATCTTCGCGGCGGGCGGGATCCTCGGGTCGGTGATCGGGGGTTTGGTCACGAAGCCGGTCGCCGCCGCGCTTGGCGCGGCGAACCTGCCGCTCGTGTGGACCGGAGGACTCATCGTCGCGTTCCTGGTGTCCCGTTCGATACTGGGCCCGCCGCCGGCCGGAACTCCGAGACGCCGGATCGACCGCCGGCGATCCGCGTTGGGGGACCTGACGTCTGCGTTCGCGTTCGTTCGTCGGTCCCGCCTGCTCGTGTGGATGACGGTTGCGGCGGTGCTGTTCTCGGTCCTGTTCTACTCCCTGTATCTGCCGTACGCCCGCGCCGCGGCGGAGCGGTTCCCCGACGCCGACGACCTCGCCGGCTTCTTCGGGCTGTTCTGGGCGGGGGTCACAGGCGCCGCGTTCGTCGCGTCGATGTTTGCGGCCAACCGCCTGATCGCATGGTTCGGCGTGGCCGCGATGGTGATCGTGCTGCCCGTGCTGTATACGGCGGCCTTCGGCGTGCTGCTGATCGCGTCCGGGTTCGTGACCCTCGTTGCGCTTCGGTTCGTCATTGGTTTGTGGTTGCAGGGCGTCGCCTCGCCCGCCTGGGAGACGCTGAACAACGTCATCCCCGAGTCCACTCGCGACCAGACGCGGGCGTTCCTCAACGGTGGTCCGACGCAGGTGGGGACAGTGATCGCGGGCGTCGTGGCGCTCGTCGGCGAGAACGCGCTCACGCCTCGGCAGTTCGCGCTGATCGGACTCATCGCAGCGGTCGCCACGACGATCGCGACGGTCGGCATCCGCCGCTCGTATGCAGGCGCGCTCGGCGACGCGCTCCGCGCGGGTCGTCCTCAGGTGTTCGAACCGTCAGCGCGCAGCGGGCCGGTACCGCTCGACGTGGACGCCGACGCGGCGCGGGTGCTGGAGGGCGCGCTGCGCTCGGCGGACATGCGAGAACGCCGCCTTGCCTATCAAGCCATCGCGGATCTTCCCGTGGACGTCCGCCAGGACGCCGTCCTCGACGGCCTGGGAGACGACGACCCCATCGTTCGCCTCGCCGCCGTTCGTGCGCTCGAGCCTTCGACCACTCCAGGCCGGGAAGCGCTCGTCTCGATGATCGGAGATCGGAAGAGCGTCGTG
>CALGFI010000009.1 GCA_937881155.1 uncultured bacterium
CAACCATCTCGAGGCGTGTCTCTGCCTGGAGGGTGCGCTCGAGATCCAGAACCTCGACACCGGCGAGCGGCACGTCGTCCGACCGGGCACGCTGTACGCGCTCGACCGCCACGACAAGCACACGGTGAGCGCGCTCGAGAGGACGACGCTCGTCTGCGTGTTCACCCCGGCCCTGGTCGGCGGCGAGACGCACGACGAGTCCGGCGGCTACCCCGCCCCCGAGTGAGACCGACGCCCGACCGCTAGGGGACCGGGAAGGACTCGTACCCCGGGGCCGAGAGTGGCCACGGCCGTTCGCGCTCCCACGCCTCGGCGAACGCGAGGACCATGTCGTCGCGCCAGCGCGGCCCGTTCACCTCGAGGCCGAACGGGAGGCCGTTCGAGCACATCCCCGCCGGGATCGCGAGCGACGGGTGACCGCTCATGTTGAACTCGCCGGTGTTGTAGCCCTCGGACCCGACGGGCTCGTTCGTGCCCGGAAGCATCCCATCGGCCATCCATCCCTGGTACCCGTGCGTCGGACAGACGAGGACGGCGTCGGCGCCGAGCAGGCGGTCGAGGTCGTGGGCGTAGTCGTACCGTCGGTGGCGCGCCGCCATGTACCGATCGATCGGCGTCGTGAGCGCGTCCTCCATCTCGCCGCGGAACGGCGCGCTGAACTCGTCCAAGTGCGCCTGCACCCATTCGCGCCCCAGCCAGTGGAGCTCCTCGACGATGACGGTGACGTACCAGTCGCGCGCCGGCTCGCCACCGTTGGCGATCGCCGTCGGGAACAGCGCCGGCGGCGCGAGCTCCTCGACGGGAAGCCCAAGGTCCTGCTCGAGCGCGTCGAGCGCCAGTCGGTAGGGCCCCTCGACCTCTGCGGGTAGCGGCCCCCAGTCCCACGTCCGCGGCACCGCAAAGACTCGGCTCGGCATCCCGCCGACAGGCATCCAGGTCGCCGCGGCGGTCGGGTCGCCCTCGACCGGCCCGCGCATCACGTCGAGCAGCAACTTGACGTCCGCGACCGAGACGCCCATCGGTCCCTGCGTGGACACGTCGAGCCACGACGGGATCGGCCGGCGTCCGATCAGACCCGCCGTCGGCTTCAGCCCCACGAGCCCGCAGAACGACGCAGGTGTTCGGATCGAGCCCCCGCCGTCGGTACCGGTGGCGATCGGTGCGAGCCCAGCCGCGAGTGCCGCACCCGAGCCGCCCGACGATCCACCGGGCGACCAGTCGATCCCCCACGGATTCCCCGTCACGCCGTTCACGTCGTTCCACGTCCAGCCCTCGAACGCGAACTCCGGGATGTTCGTTCGGCCCACGATGACCGCTCCGGCGTCGAGCATCCGTTCGACGGTGATCTCGCTGCGTTCGGCGGGCGGACGCTCGAGCATCGTTCGCGATCCGAACGTCGTTACGAGCCCCGCCGCGTCGGTGTTGTCCTTGACCAGGAGCGGGATGCCGGCGAGCGGTCCGTCCGCGCGTCGCTCGTCGAGGGCCCGTGCTTCCTCGAGCGCCTGCTCCCCGCGGACGAGGGTAACGGCATTCAAAGCCGGATTGCCGCGCTCGATGCGGGCCAGCGACTCGGTTACGAGCTCGAACGCCGACACGCGCCGAGAGCGAACCGCGTCAGCGAGCTCGGCGAGCATCTCTCAGCGGCCGCCGCGCCCGATGTCCGTGCTATCAGCGTCCGAGGTTCTTGATGCGGTCGACGAACTCACCGCGTTTGTGATCGCGCAGCACCACGCTCGCTGCGTTCCGGCCCGGAACGCCCATCACGCCACCCCCCGGGTGCGTCCCCGAACCGCACAGGTACATGCCCCCGACCGGCGTTCGGTAGTCGCCGTATCCCGTGATCGGTCGGAACCCGAAGAGCTGATCGGGCGTGAGCTCGCCCTGCATGATGTTGCCGCCGACGAGTCCGAACCGATCCTCGATGTCCTTCGGCGCGAGCACCTCGACCTGTTCGATCGAGTCCTTCAGCTTCGGCGCGTACTCACCGAGTCCGTCGAAGACTCGTCGGGCGAACTCGTCGCGACCGCCGTCGTCCCACGACCCCTCGGCGAGGTCGTACGGCCCGTACTGGGCGAACCCGAGCATCAGGTGCTTTCCGTCGGGGGCGAGTCCGTCCGGCTCGTGGGCGGTGGGGAAGACGACCTCGACGTACGGGTGCTCGCTCATCCGTCCGTACTTCGCGTCGTCCCACGCCCGTTCCAGGTACTCGATCGACGGAGAGATCGCCACGAGTCCTCGGTGCAGGCTCGTCTCGTGCTCCCAGCTCGGAAACTCCGGCAGCTCCGAGAGCGCGACGTTCAGCTTCACCGAGCCCGAACGCGTTCGATAACGCTCTACGTCGCGAACGACGTCGCCGGGAAGTCGTTCCGTGCCGATCAACGACAGGTACGTCGTGACCGGATGCGCCGACGACACGACACGTTGCGAGCGGATCAGCGTTCCGTCCAAGAGCGCGACGCCGACGGCTCGGCCGCTCGCGTTGATCGCGATGCGGTCGACCTCGGCATCGGTACGGATCTCCGCGCCCGCGGACTCGGCGGAGCGCGCCATCGCCTGCGAGACGCCGCCCATGCCGCCCTTCACCCATCCCCACGCGCCGGCGTGCCCGTCGATCTCGCCGATCCAGTGGTGCATCAGCACGTACGCCGATCCCGGCGTCATCGGTCCGGCCCACGCGCCGATGATCGCTTGCGTCGCCAATGCGCCCTTCACGCGGTCGTCCTCGAACCACTCGTCGAGGAAGTCCGCCGCGCTCATCGTGAACAGCCGGACGATCTCGTGGACGTCTCGCCCACTCCACTTGCGGAACTTACCGGCGGTGGCGGCCCACTTGGGCAGCTCGCGGACGTTGATGTTCGGCGGCACGACGAACATCAGGTCCTTGAGCAGGCGGGCAGCATGATCGAAGTAGCGATCGAATTCCACGTACGCGTTCGCGTCGCGTTCGGAGAAGGCCGCGATGGCCGCCGAGTCGCGTGACACGTCGCCCCACAGGGTGAGCGACGTTCCATCGGGGAACGGGACGAAGTAGTCGGGGGTGACGATCGAAACCTCGTACCCGTGTCGCTTCAGGTCCAGCTCCCGAACGATCCGCGGCGGCATGAGCGAGACGACGTACGACGCGCTCGACACGCGATAGCCGGGCCACGGCTCTTCCGTCGTCGCGGCGCCGCCGACCACGTCGCGCTTCTCGACGACGACGACATCCAGCCCCGCCTTCGCAAGGTAGGCTGCGCACGCAAGGCCGTTGTGGCCTCCACCCACGATGACGACGTCGCGTTCGAACGCGCCCACAGAAGCCCGAGGTTATCGGGCGGTGTCTCGCGCCAGCAAGCCGTTCAGCCTTCGGGGAGCCGGACGTCCGTGACCGACCCCGTCCGGCTGCGCGCGCTGATCAACGGCGTCGTCGCCGGGCTCGTCACGCTCGTGATCGGTTCGGCGGTCGTTGTCGGCGCGTCCGACGACGATCTCCTCGCACCGACTCCGTCGCCGAGCGGCGAACCCTCCCCCACATCGCCCGCGTGCACACCGACATGGCAGCTCGTGCAGGCCGCCGATCCGGACGACGTTTCGAACGCGCTCCTCGGCGTCGTCGCGATCGCTGGAACGGACGCCTGGTCGGTCGGCGGATCCGGTGACCCGGCCGACCCAGCGTTCGTGTTGATCGAACGTTGGGACGGCAGCGCATGGACGGCCGAGCAGGGCCCGAATCCGGCGGCCGAGACGAATGAACTCCTCGACGTCGACGCGTCGGGAACGAGCGACGTGTGGGCGGTGGGGCGAACGGCGGACGAGTTCGGCGATCGGCCGCTCGCGCTGCGGTTCGACGGCATCCAGTGGGACGACGTCGAACTTCCCGAAGAGCTGAGCGGCCGCCTGACCGGCGTCGCCGTGATCGGGCCCGACGACATCTGGGCCGTCGGGTACAGCGGCTCCCCCGACGCGCTGACGGAGCGGGCGCTCCTGCTTCATTGGGACGGTACGTTGTGGGCGGACGTCGACGCCGGTCGCGCCGACGGCGTCGGCCGAAGCGCGCTCCTCGACATCGACGCGCTCGCGTCCGACGACGTATGGGCCGCGGGATACCTTCACAACCGCCCACTGATGATCCGGTTCGACGGCGAGGCGTGGTCCAGGATGGAATCGGACGCCCGGCGCACGATCCAGGCGATCGAGCCGCTGTCGTCCGACGATGGGTGGGCGGTCGGGGATTCGATCCTTCGGTTCGACGGCTCCACGTGGGTGGAGGATGAGAACGCCCGGCTGCCCGGGCGGCTCTCCTCGGTGGCAGCGGTCAGCGAGCAGGACGTCTGGGCCGTCGGCGCCGTGGTCGCGGACGACGGGACGAGCCGGGCGCTCGTGATGCGGTTCGACGGGCAGGGGTGGGCGATCGTCGAGGGTCCACGAGTACCGGGCTCGGAAGCGCTCATCGCCGTCGACGCCTTGCCCGACGGGACCGTCATCGCGACAGGCCATCGCGACGTCGACGCCGGCCGCCGCACGTTCGCCATCCGCGCGGCGACGTGCCCCGGCATCGCGTAGCGTAAGGACGCTTCATGGACGTCATCACGGTCGGCGTCGACATCGGGGGCACGAAGATCCAGGCTGCCGCCGTCCGGAACGGCTCGGTCGCCGGGTCGCACCGAGTATCGACACCGCAGACGGGCGCGAACGATCTCGTCGCCGCCGTCGGAGACGCGATCACCAAGTCGCTCGCTGAGACCGGCGCCGACGTCGAGGATCTGTCCGCGATCGGGATCGGCGTCCCGGGCGCTGTCGACACGGCGGCCGGGACGGTTTCGAATTCGCCGAACCTGCCGGGCTTCCAGGGCGCGGATCCGATTCCGCTGGCGAAGATGGTCTCGGCCGTCGCGGGAGACGTCGCCGTCAAATTGGACAACGACGTCCGCGTCGCGATCCTCGGCGAGTGGAAGCGCGGCGCCGGCCGCCCCTATCGGAACCTGCTCGGCGTGTGGGTGGGCACGGGCGTCGGCGGGGGCCTCGTGTTGAACGGCGAGCTGTACGGGGGAACCGGGGCAGCCGGCGAGATCGGTCACACGAACATAAAGCCCGGAGGACGGGTCTGCTCGGACGGGCGGAAAGGACACCTCGAGGCGTACGCCGGGCGAGGTCGGATCGAGGCCGAGGCGCGCGAGCGCGTCAAGGACGGCCAAAAGACGATCCTGTTCGAGCTGATGGAGAAGAAGGGGCGTACGCGCCTCTCGAGCGGCATCATCGCCACGGCACTGGAGCGCGGTGACAAGCTCGCGGAAGAGCTGATCGACGACGCCGTGTGGGCACTCGGGGTCGCGTGCGCGTCCGTGCAGAACCTGCTCGCGCTCGAGGCGATCATCATCGGCGGTGGACTCGGCGACCGGCTGGGTGAGCCATTCGTCGACCGCGTCGCGCGTCAGATGCGGCCTCAGCTGTTCGTCCCCGAAGCCCCGCCGGTGATGCTCACCCCCGCGTTCGGCGACCTTTCCGGCGCGGTCGGGGGGGCGGTTCTCGCCGAGAGCTGATACCCCGCGCCCTTACGTCGCGTTCAGACAACCGACCACCTCGTCGGGAAGGCCGGGGATCGACAATCCCTCACCTCCGTCGACGAAGTCGTACGGGATCCCCGACCACAAGCCTGGCAGGCCCTCGTACGGCCTCAGGTCGGTATCCGAGCTGTCGAACTGGAAGCCGATCCAATCGGGTGACTTGAAGCCGGTGCTGTCGTACGGCGACACTGCCACGAGGCCGCGACCGAACCGACGCCGCTCGACGAGGAATCTCCCCTGGAACGCCAGGTCGCGTTTCGCGTAGAGCTTCACGTACCACCGCTGCACGACGAGCAGGTATCCCTTGTCCGACGGCGGCGACTCCGGTCCCTCGAAGTAGCGCATGTCGACCACGACCAGTGGACCGTCGATCGCCGTCGCTCGGCTGATCACCCCGAGCGGCAGCCGGTACCGAGACGAGTCTTCGCGCGGCGTCACCCACCCGTTCTCGCAGTCGGACGCGACCTGACCGCGCGTCGGCGGAGGCTCGTCGGGCAATGCCGGCGGGGTCGGCGAAGCGACGGTGGGCGACTCGGCGGGCGTGATCGACGGCCGTTCGACATCCGACGGCCCCCCGCCCTCGTTCGTGCACGCGACGACGACGAACGCGACGACGAGCGACATCGCGGCACTGGAGACGTCTCGGAGTTCCATCGAGTCGAGCGGCGAGGATATCGTTCGCACGAGCGCTTGATAGCTTGAGCGCTCGTGCAGCACGTGCCCGGATCTCCGCACCGGCACGCGGAGCGCGAGCCCGAGGTCGGGTACGAGCGCCTCGCGCATCACGACTCGCCGTCGTTCTCCCGCCGTTCCTTTCTTCGAAGGTCCGCACTGGCGCTCGCCGGGGCGACGCTGTACGCATGTACCGGCGGCGGTCGGAAGGAACGCGTCATTGCCCCGACAACGACCGCGTCGGTCCTGGCTACGGATACTCGGTGGCCGGTCAAGCGCGTCGTCTACGTGATGATGGAGAACCGGAGCTTCGACAACCTGTTCGGTCGGTTCCCGGGCGCGCGTGGAGCGACGACCGGCCTGAAGTTCGGGCAGGAGGTTCCCCTCGAGCCCTGCCCCCAATGGCTGCCGGGCGACCTTCCGCACGATCGCGCCGCGCATCTGAACGCGGTGAACGGGGGAACGTTCGACGGGTTCGCGCTGGGGCAGTTCGGCGATCCGTGGGCGTACACCGCGTTCGAGCAACGACAGGTTCCGAACTACTGGCGCCTCGCCCGTGACTACGTGCTGTGCGACAACTTCTTCTCCTCGGTCGCGGGACCGTCGTTTCCGAACCACTTCTTCTTCGTCGCCGGGCAGGCCGGCGGCGCGCTCGACAACCCCGAGAACATCGAGACGCGCGTCGAGGAGAACGGTCGTCGCTTCAAGAGCTGGGGTTGCGACGCCGTCGGCGACAACGTGTTCGTCCTCGTCAAGGACGGGAATGGAAACACGACCAAGCACGACACCTGCTTCAACTTCAGATCCGTGCCCGAGCAGCTCGAGGAGGCGGGCGTGTCGTGGGCGTACTACTCGGCGAGCCCGTACCAGCCCGGCTACTTCTGGAACGCGCTGAACGGCGTGTCGGGCGTCTTCCACACCGACCTATGGCGTCCGGAACGGGTCCGAGCGGTCGACGACCTGATCGACGACGTGCGTTCGGAACGCCTGCCCGCGGTGACGTGGGTGACGCCGCGGTTCGAGCTCTCCGACCACCCGCCCGAGAGCACCTGTTTCGCGCAGGAGTGGGTCACCGACCTCGTGAACGGCGTCATGGAGAGCGGCGCCTGGGAGCACACCGCGATGTTCATCACCTGGGACGAGTGGGGAGGCTTCTACGACCACGTCCGGCCGCCCGAGGTCGACGACCTCGGGTTCGGGTTTCGCGTGCCGACGCTCGTCGTCTCGCCGTTCGCGCGGAAGGGGTACGTCGACGACGCCGAGGGCGAGTTCAGCTCACCGCTGAAGTTCATCGAGGACAACTGGGGCCTGTCGTACCTGACCGACCGGATCGAGCGAACACACAACTTCGAGCACGTCTTCGCTTTCGAACGGAACGCCCGCCGCGACAGGCAACCGCTTCCCCGCGTTGAGGGCTGCTACGGAACGCCGTGGGACTTCCCCGGCTTCGACTATCCGGGCTGGCCGGAGGGCACGATGCCCGAGGAGAGCCATTTCGTCTGAGGTACCGATATCCGCGGCGTCGGCTCGGGCACAGTCAGATGGACATCATCACGACGGGGACTCCATGACGACGACAGCCCGGTGTTGCGCGGGGTCGTGATGACACCAGTCGTCGGGTTCGGGGGACTCGCCAATTCGTACCGCGTTGAATCTGAGGGTTGTCGCGTGAGCAGTGTGCGGGTGGGTCTCTACGATGTGCCGAGTGAGGATGCAGAGGACGATGTTGTCGTTGGGCCCAGGACCGATCCAACCTAAGGAGCAGACCGGACACCTCGCGATTGCGTGTGGCAAACGGCACGAGGTTTCGTCGGTTAGGGGGCCTGAGACTTCACCGTGTACTTGGTCGATGTTGGCACGCGTTCGGAGGACACGAGGACGTGGTGCAGCAGGTCAAGTCTGACCAGCGAGCATCAGCGTCTAGGTAGCACGAGGGCGTCGACCGCGACGCATCCTTCCGGTCCACAGATCACCGGGTTCACATCGAGAGCCTCGAGGCGGTCGCCGAGATCGTGCGCGAGCCACGACAGGCCGACGATGGCGTTCACCAACGC
>CALGFI010000010.1 GCA_937881155.1 uncultured bacterium
GTCGCCGTTGCTGGCGGCCGTCGCCCCGGCGCGGGGTGCGCGCCGGCGGCGACGGCCGCCACGTCCCGCGGAAGAACCCCACCACTTCGGCGAGCGATGGAGCGCCGACGACCTCGATGCCATCGACCAGCGCCGCCTCGGCCGCGTTCATCTCGGGAACCACGACGCCACGCAGCCCGTCGGCCGCCGCGGCGATCGACACGGAAAGCACGCCCGGTGTAGACACGAGCGTCCCCTTGAGCGAGAGCTCGCCGGCGAACCCCCACCGTCGCACGCCGTCGGCCGGCGCCTGTCCCGTCGCCACGAGCACGCTCATGGCGACCGCAAGGTCGAGCCCGGGCCCGTCCTTACGGATGTTGCCCGGCGACAGGTTCACCACGACGCGGCGGAGCGGCCACTCGAGCTTTGCGCTCTCGACCGCCGGACGGATGCGATCTCGCGCGTCCTGAACCGCCGCGCCGGGCAGTCCCGTCAACGTGAGCGACGGGAGACCGCGACCGACGTGCGCCTCGACGACGACCGGGCGCCCGCGAACGCCGAAGACGGCGACCCCCATGACGCGCCCGTACACGGTCGCGCGACCCTAGCGTCCGCCACCGACACACCGAGCCACGTCAGAAGGCGTCTTCGAAGATCTCGACGTCGGGTCCGCGCGGCCCGAGCCATACGCTGGCCACGTCGAACCGCGTCAGCACCGCGTGGGACCGGTACGACTGCAGGAACGCGTCCGCGAGCTGGCGGAGCTTCCGTCGCTTGGACCACGTGACAGCCTCGTACCCACCACCGAAAGCCATGCCGGTCCGTGTCTTCACCTCGCAGAAGACCAGCGTGCCTCCCCGTTGCACCACGAGGTCGAGCTCACCGACCGCGCACCGCCAGTTGCGGGCGATCCTCCTGTAGCCGCGGCGCTCATACACCCGCGCCGTGGCCTCCTCGCCATCGCGCGCGCGAGACAGTCGGCGATCCGTCGCGGGCACGTCCGGACGCTATCCCCCGATACCGACATCCGCGTCGTCGGCGCGTCGAGGGGAGGAACGAAGGAGCGAACCCCCGAGCTACGGGGCGATCGTCGGATCGTCGTCGTGACGAAGTTCTTCCACATTCACGTCGCGGCGCGTCATCACGCGGACGCTCGTAACGAACCGCGCTGGCCGGAACATGTCCCACACCCACGCGTCGCCGAGGTTCACCTCCACCCATCCGCCGTCGCGCGTTTGAAGGTCCACCTGGTTGGCGAGGTAGAAGCGGCGCTCCGTCTCGATGACGTAGCGGAACATGGGGACGACGTCGCGGTATTCGCGGTACAGCTCGAGCTCGCGTTGCTCCTCGAACCGCTCGATGTCGTCTTCTTCGTTCACGGGCCCGCCTCCTCGATGACGACGATCTCGGCGTTCATGTCCTCGACGGTGACATCGCCGTTGGCTCGTTCGGGCGCCACGCCATCGGCTCGTCCGAGCGCTTCGTCGAGCGACCCCGGGTAGTAGCCGGTACGGAGTCCCTTGAACGAATGCCGGTGTATCGGCGAAGGGCCGTAGCGGAACAGCGCGTCGCGATGGCCCTTCGTCCCGTAGCCCCGGTTGTGGTCGAACCCATAGGCGGGGAACCGCCGGTGGTACCGATCCATCATCTGATCGCGCGACACCTTCGCCACGATCGAGGCCGCGGCGACCGATGCGGTCACCGCGTCGCCCTTCTTGATCGACAGGTTCGGCACGGGAAGCCGTCGAACCGGGAACCCGTCGGTCAAAACGTAATCGGGTTGAACGCTCAGCCTCGTGACGCACCGACGCAGGAGCCACACGTTCGTGCGCTGGAGGCCGCGGTGATCGATCCGCTGCGGCATGCACTTGCACACCGACCACGCGATCGCATCTCGAACGATCCGTTCGTACGCATCTTCGCGCTGGGCCGCAGTGAGGAGCTTCGAATCGTTCACTCCCTCGAGGTCGAACCCATCCGGAAGGATCACGGCCGCCGCGAAGAGCGGTCCGGCCAGCGCACCGCGACCCGCCTCGTCCACGCCGGCGATCAGACTGAACCCTTGCTCCCGAAGACCGCGCTCGAATCGCGCAAGATCGACCGCACCAGGCCCGGGCGTCCGCGCAACGTTCGCTTCGCTCACCGCGCTACCCCCGCTAATGCACCCCTCCCGCCCTCGAGGGCGGCCAGATCACCACGAACGCACGCCCGATCACCTTGTCGACGGGGATGAACCCGAGGCTCCCGCGGGAGTCATTCGAGTGTCCCCGGTTGTCGCCCATCACGAACAGCGAGTCGCGAGGGATCTGAACGGGGCCGAAGTCGCTCATCGACACCCGCGCCTCCCGCCTGAGGTACGGCTCCTGGAGAGGACGACCGTCGATATACACGATGGTGTTTCGGATCTCCAGCGACTCGCCCGGAAGCCCGATCACCCGCTTGATGAAGTCCTCGTGCTCGGGCCGGGCGATCCCGATGCCCTCGGACAGCCAGTGCAGGAACCCGCCGATCACGCCGCGGTCGGGACCTCGCCCGTCCTGCGGATCGGAGAACACGATGACGTGCCCGCGTTCCGGCTCGTACAGGACCTTGTTGACCAGGACTCGATCGCCCGGTTTGAGGACCGGCTCCATCGAGCCGGACGGAATGAAGAACGCCTGGACGACGAGGGTCTTGAGCAGGATCGCCAGCGCGAAGGCAAGGACGATGAGGACGGGAAGCTCTCGCAGGAACGACAGAACGGCCTTGCCACCGGTTGGGCGCCCGCCCGGCGTCTTGTCCGGCGCCTCGCGGGTCTTCGTCGCTCCGGCCGGCCCGGCCGGGCCGATCGGCCGGTCCGTCACCTTCTAGCCCTGCTCCGCGCTCTCGCCGCTCTCGCCGCCTCCGGGTCCTGCAGCCGAGGGCTCGAGCTCCGCACCACCATCGGCAACGTTCCCTGCCGCGACGGCGGCCTCATCGGCAGCCTCCTCAGAGACCTCGACCGAATCGGGCTCTCCGGAACCGTTGTCCGCTGCGGCGGCGCGACGCGCCTCGGCCGACGCGATCGCTGCCAGCTCCTCGTCGCCGAGCCGGCGCTCGCGGATCCGCGCCTTCTTCCCCCGACGCTCACGCAGGTAATAGAGCTTTGCGCGACGAACGCGACCGCGGGAGACCACTTCCAGCTTGCCGATCGACGGTGAGTGCAGCGGGAAGGTCCGCTCAACGCCGACGCCAAACGAGATCTTGCGAACGGTGAACGTCTCGTGCAGTCCCGAGCCCTGGCGACGGATCACGACGCCCTGGAAGACCTGGATCCGCTCCCGACCGGCCTCCACGACGCGAACGTGCACCTTGACGGTGTCACCCGGACGGAATTCGGGCTGGTCCGTGCGGAGATAGGCTCGGTCGACGAGATCGGTCTTGTTCATGGCGGGAGTCTCATCGTAACAGGCACGTCCGAGGCTCCCGGCGAAGCGGTTCGCTCAGCGTTCGAGCAGGTCGGGGCGGTTGCGACGGGTTTTCTCGACCGCAGCCTCGCGGCGCCACCGCTCGACCGCGGCGTGGTCTCCCGAGAGCAGAACATCGGGCACGCGCATCCCTCTGAACTCCGCCGGGCGGGTGTAGTGCGGATGGTCGAGGAGCCCGTCCGCACCGAACGAGTCGCGCTCGTGCGATTCCTCCCGTCCGATGACGCCTGGAACGAGCCGGGTCACTGCCTCCAGCACGACGAGCACTGGGAGCTCTCCGCCTGAGAGCACGTAGTCGCCGATCGAGACCTCCTCGGCGCCGAGACCCTCCACGACGCGCTCATCGATCCCCTCGTACCGTCCGGCGATCAGGACCAGCCACGGTTCCTTCGACAGCTCGCGGACGAGCTCCTGATCGAGACGCCGACCGGCCGGCGACATCACCAGCAGGCGCTTCGGTCCATCGCCGAGCGACTCGAACGCGCGGAAGATGGGCTCCGGCTTCATCACCATTCCCGGGCCTCCGCCGTACGACTCGTCGTCCACCTGCCGATGCCGGTCCGTCGTGTGATCACGGACGTCGTGCACCCGAACGTCGAGCGTGCCGGCGTCGATCGCCTTGCCGAGCAAGCTCTCGCGAAGCGGGCTGTCGAAGATCGACGGGAAGATCGTCAGGACGTCGACGCGCACGAACGCATCATTCCACTGTGAGTCCGGCGATCTCACGGACGACGATGCGCTTGGCGCCGACGTCGACGGAGACGAGCACGTCGTTCAGCACGGGCACAAGCGTTTCGCGACCTCCGCCGTCGACCACCGACCAGACGTCGTTCGCGGCGGTGTGGATCACCTCGCGAACCGTGCCGAGCGCGCGACCTCGGTCCGTCTCGACGGCGCATCCCTCGATCTGGTGATCCCACCACGATCCTTCGGGAAGAGAGGGAGACGACGATTCGGGAACGACGAGGAGCGCCCGCTGGAGTCTCTCCGCCTGCTCTCGGTCTCGAACCTCGCGGAACCGAACGAGCAGCCGGCCGCGATGCGGCCTCGACGACTCGACGGTCAGGGTTCGCCCGTCTTCGAGCCACAGCGTCGCGCCGAGGGCGAAACGATCTTCGACTTCCGACAGCACGAGAACCGCTACTTCGCCCTGGACCCCGTGGGCGCGAGCGACCCGGCCGACCGCGACGGTCGGCTCGTCCATTGAGTGCCCCTAGTCCGCGATCTCGACGTGCGTGTGGCGAACGCCGGCCCGGAGACCCGCGGCCTTCACCACGGTTCGCAGCGCACGAGCGGTTCGGCCGCCCCGGCCGATGACCTTCCCCATGTCGTCCTGGGCCACGCGGAGCGTGAGGAGAACACCACGATCGTCCGCGGTCTCCGTCACTTCGACCGAGTCCGGCTCGTCGACGATCTCGCGCGCGAGGTACTCGAGAAGATCCCTGAGACCGTCCGAAGGGGCTTCTGCCACGGGGTCAGCTCGCCTTCGCGGCCGCCTTCGTCCCCTTCTCGGTGGTGCCCTCGCCCTTCGACCCGGCGAACTTCTCCCAGATGCCCGTCTTGGTCATGAGCACCTTGACCGTGTTCGACGGCTGTGCTCCGACGCGGAGCCAATGCAGGGCCCGTTCCTCGTCGATCTCGATGACCGAGGGATCGTCGAGCGGGTGATACCTGCCGATGTTCTCGATGAACCGGCCGTCGCGAGGACTTCGCTGGTCCGCGACGACGACGCGGTAGAAGGGCCGCTTGGTCTTCCCCATCCGCCGCAGCCTGATCCGTACCGCCATGCGTTCTCCTATCCCAGGCCGGGGAGGTTCGGCATGCCCGGGATCCGGGGCATCCGCTTGCCGCCCAGCATCGACTTCATCATCTTGCGCGCCTGCTCGAACTCCTTGAGCAGGGCGTTCACCTCAGCGGTCGTGGTCCCCGACCCTCGAGCGATCCGGAGGCGCCGGGGCCCGCCGATCATAGCGGGATCGCGTCGCTCCTCCCTGGTCATGGACCTGATGATCGCCTCGGCGCGCGCCATGTGGCCGTCGTCGACCTGGAGCTCCTTCAGCGCGTTCTTGCCGCCCGGAACGCCGGGGAGCATCGCCAGCAGATCTTGGAGCGGCCCGAGCTTGCGCACCTGTTCCATCTGCTCGAGAAAGTCCTCGAGCGTGAACGATGCGTCCATCATCTTCTTGGCCGCCTCGGCCGCACGATCGGCGTCGAGGTTCTCCTGCGCCTTGTCGATCAGCGAGAGCACGTCGCCCATGCCCATGATGCGCGAGGCCATCCGGTCCGGATGGAACGGCTCGAGGTCCGCCGGACGTTCCCCCGTTCCGGCGAAGAACACCGGTCGCCCCGTGACGGCCGTGATCGACAGCGCGGCGCCGCCCCGGGCGTCGCCGTCGAGCTTCGTCAGGACGAATCCGGTCGTGTCGATCTCGCGCATGAAGGCCCGCGCCTGCACCACGGCGTCCTGTCCGGTCATCGCGTCGCACGCCATCAGGACGTGGTGCGGTCTGATGGCGTCCTTCACGCGCCGCGCCTCGCGCATCATGTCCTCGTCGACGTGGAGGCGACCGGCCGTGTCGACGATCACGACGTCGAAGCCCTCGCGCTGCGCGTGCTTCAGCCCCGACTTCGCGACCTTGACGGCGTCCTTGCCTTCGGAGACGACCGGTACGTCGATCTCCTGGCCGAGCGTCACGAGCTGGTCGATGGCAGCCGGGCGCCACAGGTCGGCGGCGACGAGGAGCGGACGCTTACCCTTCTCCTTGTACATGCGCCCGAGCTTCGCGCACGCGGTCGTCTTCCCCGAGCCCTGGACTCCGGCCATCATGATCACCGCGGGCTTCGCGCCCGGCAGCTGAAACGTTGCCTGCGTTCCGCCCATCGTCTCCTGGAGCTCGTCACGGACCACCTTGATCACCTGCTGCGCCGGCGTGAGGCTCTTCATCACTTCTTCGGATAGCGCGCGCGTTCGAACGCGTTGGAGCAGGTCGTCGGCGACCTCGACGGCGACGTCCGCATCGAGCAGCGCGGTGCGCATCTCGTCCAGAGCGCTATCCACCTGCTTCGGGTGGAGCTTCCCGCGCGTGCGGAGCTTCTTGAAGATGCCGTCGAGACGGCCGGTCAGGGCGTCGAACATCGGAACGAGATTACGACGTCTCGAGAACGCGCTCGACCGTGTTCAGCAACGCCGTGGGCGAGAACGGCTTCGTGAAGTACTCGTCCGCGCCCAACGACAGGACGAACGCGCGACCCTCTTCACCCGTTGCCGTCACGACGATGACGCGGACGTTTTTCGTGGCGGGGTCGTTCTTGAGCTCGGCGAGCACGTCGGCGCCGCTCGCGCCGGGGATGTTCAGGTCCAGGAACATCAGGTCGGGCGGCTGCGTCTTGGCCATCTCGAGCGCCCTCGCGCCGTCCGGCGCCTCGCGGATCTCGAACCCCTCGTGCTCGAGGATCAGGCGCATCGCTTCACGCATCGTCGCGTGATCCTCGACGATCAGGATGTCCGCCTTGGTCGTCGTGCTCATGCGCTCAGCAGCCGATCCGCGAACGTGCGCGGCTCGAACGGCTCGAGGTCCTCGATCGCCTCGCCCATGCCGATGAGCTTGACCGGCAGGCCGAGCTGTTCGCGAACGGCCAGGACGAATCCCCCCTTCGCCGTGCCGTCGAGCTTGGTGAGCGCCACGCCCGTTACCTCGACTGCGTCGGTAAACGCCCTCGCTTGGGCGATGCCATTCTGACCGGTCGTCGCGTCGAGCACGAGCAGGGTCTCGTCGGGTGGCCGGCCGGCAGCTTTCTCCAGGACGCGGCGCACCTTCCGGAGCTCGTCCATCAGCGGCTGTTTGGTGTGAAGGCGCCCAGCCGTGTCGACGATCAGAACGTCCGAGCCCCGTGCCTCGGCCGCCTTGACCGCGTCGAACGCGACCGACCCCGGGTCGGCCCCGCGTTGCTGAATGACGAGATGCGCATCGGCACGACGCGCCCAGATGTCCAACTGCTCGGACGCGGCTGCGCGGAAGGTGTCGCTTCCGGCGAGGCTCACGGATCTGCCGGCCCGTGCCAGTCGGGACGCGAGCTTGCCGATCGTCGTGGTCTTCCCCGAGCCGTTCACGCCGACCACCATGATCACCGCGAGACGTCCCTCCGGCAGGTCAAGGGCACCATCACCGGCGAGGATTTCGGCCACCTCGTCCGAGACGAGCTCGACGGGATCGGATCCGGACGTGTAGCGGTCGCGGACGGCCGTGACGACGCGGCCGGCCGTCGACGGACCGACGTCGGCCTTCACCAAGAGCTCTTCGAGCCGTGCCCACGGGTCGTCGACGGCCCCGCCGAACAGCGACCGGATCCGCGCGCCGAGCGCTTCGGTCCGCCGCGAGGGCGGGGCTTCGGCGGGGCCTGGCCTGGTGCCAGGCACTACGCTCTCCGTCGTGGCGCCGCGCCGCCGCGAGACGCGTAGGACGGCCAGCGCCGCGACGAAGATCGACACGACGACGACCGGGATCCACCAGAGCTCCACGAGCGGGCAGGCTAGCCGACGGGGTTCGACTCGGGTACGCCGGCGACCTGGCGTGTTGGCGCCGTTTCGCTCCCGTTCGTGAGCTGATCCAGCCGCTGTGCGAGGACGCGCGACGTGCCGTCCTTCGACATCGAGATGCCGTACATGATCCCGGCGACCTCCATCGTCCGTTTCTGGTGCGTCACGATGATGACCTGCGACTCGGCGGCGAAGCCCTCGACCAGCTTGATGAATCGGTGCAGGTTGATGTCGTCGAGCGCGGGTTCGACCTCGTCCATCAGGTAGAACGGGCTCGGCCGGGCCTTGAAGATCGCGAACAGGAACGCGAGCGCCGTCAGCGCGCGCTCGCCGCCCGACAGCAGACTGATGCGCTTGACGCGCTTGCGGCCGGGACGCGACTCGATCTCGATGCCCGTGTTCAGCAGGTCGCCCGGCTCGGTCGCAATGAGTCGTCCCTCGCCGCCCGGGAACAGCTCCGCGATCAGCCGTTCGAACTCCGCCGCCACATCGCGGTACGCCGCCTCGAACGTCGTCGCGATCTCCGTCTCGACACGCTGGATCACCTCGAGCAGATCTCTCCGTGCCTTTCGAACGTCGTCGAGCTCGCGCTGCATGAAGTCGTACCGCTCCTGCATCGCCTCGAACTCGCCGCCCGCGAGCAGGTTGACGCGGCCGAGCAGTCCGAGGCGCCGCTGGACGAGCTCCGCTCGCCGCTCGATCGTGGACACGGTGGCTTCCTCGGTGAGCTCGGCGACCGCGTCGTTCGGCTCGCGCTGGTGTCCCTCGCGCAAGAGACGCTCCGCGTCCCGGATGCGGCGTTCGAGGTCGCCGCGGAGCCGATCTTCGTCCTGGTAGTCCTCGCGAAGACGATCGAGCTCCGTCGACGCGTCGCGCCACAGGCGGTTCGACTCGGCCTCCGCCTCCGTGGCGGCACGGTCCGCTTCTGCGGCGGCGATGCGGGCAGAGGCCGCGGCCTCGAGCGCCGTCTCGGCGCTCGCGAGTCGCGCCTCGGCGTCGGCGCGCTCGTTCCGGGCGGCTTGGAGCGTCGTCCGGAAGGTGTCCTCGTCCTGCCCGGCGAGCGCGTCGCGCTCGCCGCGCGCCGACGCCAGCCGTTCCTCGACCCCGGCGCGATCGCGTCGAAGCGTCTCGACGGCGACTCGCGCTTGCACCGGCGGCTCGGGCGCCTGCGGCAGCTCCGGAACCTCGTGTGTCATCGGCTCCGCCGCGGCGAGTGCGTCGCGCCACGCCGCTGCAGCGTCGTCCAGGCCGGCGAGCCGTTGCGAGAGGAGCTCGTCCTCCTTCGCGATCGACGCGATCTCTGCGTCGCCCCGCGCGATGCGATCCGCGGCTCGCGTGATCATCGCGTCCGAACGCTCGATCTGCTCGGTCAGCTCGTCGATCTCGGCGGCGATGGCGTCGAGCCGTTCGCGTCGCGGCGTCGTCGACGACGTCGCTCGCGCCAGGTCGTGTTCGGCGACGTTCAGCTCCCGCCGGATCTCCGCTGCGCGTGAGTCCGCGACCGCAGCCGTCCGGATCACCGCGGGTCCGAGCAGGACGCCCTTCGGCGTGACGAACGACGCTTTGGGATGCCTCCGATGCTTCTCGGTCGCTTCCTCGAGCGTCTCGGCGAGGTAGATGTCCGAAAGCACGGTCGTGACCAGACCGCGCGCCGACGCATCCGCGTCGACGACGCTCAGCAAGGTGCGCTCGCCCGGCAGGACAGACGCCGTCGGACCCCCTCCCGCGATGGTGAGCGTCGCCCCGTCTCCGTCCGCCGCATCCCCGATCGCGAACTCCTCGTCCGCGTAAACGACCGCGTCCGACAGCGGCCCGAGTCCGGCGCGTAGGGCTCGTTCCCATCCCTTCTCCGCGCGGACGAGCTCGCCGAGCAGACCGAGCGCGCGCTCCTTGTGACTCGTTATGAAGCGCCGGCCCGGCGTCTGTTCCAGGTCCTCGAGCCGCGCCCCGAGCACGTCGCGCCGATACTCATGGCGCCGGAGCGCTTGTTCGAGCGTGTCCACCGTCGCCGCCACTGAATGGCGTTCGCGTTCGAGCTCGGCGCGCCGTTCCGACAGCGGCGCCGTCTCGGCGTCGAGGCGCTCGACGTCGTCGGCCAGGCTCTCGCGTTCGCGTTCGGCGACCGTCCGACGCTCCCGAACGTTCGCAATCCCCTCCTCGAGCCGCGCCCGTTCGCGCTCGTACGACGCGAGCGAGCGTCTGAGCGTCTGCATCTCGGCGCGACGCGCCGCCGCCTCCTCGAAGGCGCGGCGCCGCTCCTCTTCGACGTGCAGTCTCATCTCGGCCGCGGATAGGAACGCGTGTTCGGCCTCGTCGAGCTCGCGTTCGCGCGTCGCCATCTCATCGGCCAGGTCGGCCGATCGGCGTTGAAGCCCGAGGAGTTCGTTCTCGAGTGAAGAGAGTCGTGCTCCCCGAGTACCTTGCGCCGCAAGTGTCTCACGAGCCTCTGACTCGAGCTCCACCGCGCGCCTCAGCTCGAGCTCGGCTGCGGACTTCGCCGCCTGCGCGTCGCGAAGGCGTCCCTCGGATTCCTGGAGCGCCCACACGGCGCGAGCGCGGTCGTCCGCCGCTGCGGCGACGCGCGCATCCAGCGAGTCGAGCCGCTCGCGCGCCGCCGTACGTCGCGCCATCCCCTCCTGCCATCCGCCGCTCCGGCTCTCGCGCTCGTTCAAAAGCTCGCGCAGACGCGCGGCGGCGAGCTGCACGGCGAGCGCGTCGGCCTCCGCGGTGAGCTCCTCGTGGCGCCGCGCCACCTCGGCCTGTTGCTTGAGCGGCTTCAGTTGGCGCCGGAGCTCGGCCTGGACGTCTCGCAGCCGCAGCAGGTCCTGATCGAGTCCGCTGAGCTTGCGCTCGGCGCGGTCCTTGCGCTTGCGATGCTTCGCCACACCGGCTGCTTCCTCGATGTAGCGGCGTCGGTCCTCGGGGCGTGCCGACAGCACGTCCTCGAGCTGACCTTGCCCGACGACGGTGTGCAGACCGCGACCGATGCCGCTCTCGGAGAGCAGCTCCTGCACGTCGAGCAACCTGACGACCTGACCGCCGATGCGGTACTCGCTGTCGCCCGAGCGGAAGATCGAGCGAGCGATCTCGATCTCGGTCATCGGTACAGGGATCAGCCCGGCGGAGTTGTCGATCACGAGCTTCACTTCGGCCATACCCAGCGCGGGACGCTGTGGACTTCCGGCGAAGATCACGTCGGCCATCTGCCCGCCGCGAAGCGCTCGAGGCCCCTGCTCTCCAAGCACCCAGCTGATCGCGTCGACGAGGTTGGACTTGCCCGACCCGTTGGGGCCGATGATCACCGAGACGCCCGGCGCCAACTCCAGAGTGGTCTTGTCGGCGAACGACTTGAAGCCTCGGACCTGCAGGGATCGGAGGAACATCGAAAGGCGATGCTAGCAGCGGCTTTCCGCTCGACCTCGCATTTCCGAGCCCGAACTTCGGGCCGACAGGATCAGTGCACCACGCGGAACGAGACGTCCCCGACGGGGTCCTCGGCGACCGCCTCGACTTCGTCGATACGAGCGAGCTCCGGTCCATTCCGGCACCAATCGACCATCCGGTCCACGGCGTCGTTCGTTCCTTCGAATGCGGCCTCGACGCCACCGTCCGAACGGTTCCGCACGTAGCCGCCGACGCCGGCCTCGCGAGCGAGACGCGCGCACGTAGCTCGGAAGAACACGCCCTGGACGCGACCCGACACGACCACACGAGTTCGTTTCACGTCGGCATACTAGGTTCGTGGTCCAGTACGACCCTCGGACGGCCCTGATCGTCGTCGACGTGCAGAACGATTTCGCCGACCCGAGGGGCAGCCTGTACGTGCGACGCGGCGAGGAGGTCGTTCCGTTCGCGAACCGTGAGATCGAGCGCGCCTTCGATGGCGGCGCGTCGGTCGTATACACGCAGGACTGGCATCCCCCGGTCACACCGCACTTCCGGAAGGACGGTGGAATCTGGCCCGTCCACTGCGTTCGAGATACGTGGGGAGCGCAGTTCCACCCGGGGCTCCGCGTCGCCGAGAGCGCGACGATCGTTCGCAAGGGTGAGGACGGCGGTGACGGTTACTCGGGATTCAGCGTTCGCGATCCCCAGAGCGGCGACGTGACCGCGACGCGGCTCGAATCGATCCTTCGCGCGCGGAACGCAGATACGCTCGTGATCGCGGGTCTCGCGACGGACTACTGCGTTGCCGAGACGACGCTCGATGCGATCAAGCTGGGGCACACCGCGACGGTTCTCCTCGAGGGCATCCGGGCGGTCGATCTCCAACTCGGTGACGGTGACCGGGCCATCGAGCGGATGCGCGCAGCCGGAGCGGAGCTGGACTAGGTCAGCTCTGGCACTGCGGGCAGAAGAACGCGTTCCGCCCCGAGATCTTGACGGCCTGGATCGGCGTCCGGCACCGGCGGCAGGGGAGCCCGGTGCGTCCGTACACCTTCAGCTCGTTCTGGAACTCCCCCGGCTTGCCGAACAGATCCATGTACGCGTCGTCGTCGAGCGTCGTGCCGCGGAATCGGATCGCCTCCTGCAGCACCTCCTGCATCGCGCGGTACAGGCGCCGGACCTCCTGCGAGGACAGCGAATCGGAGAGCCGGTCGTATCGCAGACCTGCGCCGAACAACACTTCGTCCGAGTAGATGTTCCCCAGACCGCTCACGAACTTCTGGTCCATCAGGAGTTGCTTCATCTTCGTCGCGCGCTGCGTGAGCGCGCCGCCGAAGGCGTTCCAGGTGAAGACGTGATCGAGCGGGTCGATCGCAATGTGCTGCAGCTCCCTCACCTTGCCCAGCTCGTCCGCGGCCGTCACGAACATCTCGCCGAACGTGCGCGGGTCGAAAAAGCGAAGGTCGCCGCCCTGGACGAACGTGATCACGACGTGTGTGTGCTGCGGGAGCGGCACGCGCTTGGTGCCGCGCACGAACTGTCCGGACATCCCGAAGTGCACGACGAGCACGTCGCCGTCGTCCATGTGAAGCAGGACGTACTTGCCGCGGCGCTCGGCCTTGGTGAACTTCCGGCCCACGAGCCGGTCGGTGAACTCCTTGCGCTTGCCGTGACGTCGGATCACCCGCATCGCGTTCCTCGACGCCCGCACGTCTGCCGTCGCCACCTTGCGTCCGACGACGTCCTTTTCCAGGTCGCGCCGCATGACCTCGACCTCGGGGAGTTCCACTTACCTCGCCTTCTTCCGTGCCGTCGCCGGCTGGGCGTCCGTCCTCGTCGTCGCGCCGGCGTGGGAGTCCAGGCCCTGGGTGCGGCTTGCGCCGTCCCGCTCGGTCAGTCGGACGTACGCCTGGTGCGCAGCCTCCTGCTCGGCCTCCTTCTTCGAGCGGCCCATGCCGCTCCCGAGCTCCCGACCATCGAGAAACACCGTCGCCGTGAACTCCTTCTCGTGATCTGGGCCTCGCTCGCTGATGCGGTACTCGGGCAGCGAGCGCAGATCCGCCGACGCCAGCTCCTGAAGGATCGTCTTGTAGTCGCGGCCGCCCTCGCCGCGCACGTACGCGATCATCCGCGGCCTGAACACCCGCACGATCAGCTTGCGTGCCGCGTCGAGCCCTTGGTCCAGGTAGACGGCGCCGAGGAGCGCCTCGAGCGCATCGGCGAGGATGCTGCTCTTGTCGCGCCCTCCGCTGGCCTCTTCGCCCTTCCCGAGGTGCACGTACCGCCCGATCCCGAGATCGCGTGCGACGTCGGCCAGCGCGCCCATGTTCACGATCGCCGCACGCAGCTTCGCCAGCTCACCCTCTGTCATCTCGGGGAACTCACGGAACGCCATGTCGGTGACGACGATGCCGAGGACGGCGTCGCCCAGGAACTCCAGGCGTTCGTTGTGCGCCTGCGTGTCGTTCTCGAACGCGTATGAACGGTGCGTGAGTGCCATCTCGCGGAGCGCGGC
>CALGFI010000011.1 GCA_937881155.1 uncultured bacterium
ACCTCGACAAGCTCGGGTTCTCGCTTGTTGGCTTCGGGTGCACGACGTGCATCGGGAACTCGGGACCCCTGCCGGACGCGGTGGCCAACGCGGTCGCCGAACGCGACCTGGCGGTCGTCGCGGTGCTCTCTGGCAACCGCAACTTCGAGGGCCGGATCCACCCGCAGGTGCGCGCGTCGTACCTCGCGTCGCCGCCGCTCTGCGTGGCGTACGCGATCGCGGGACACGCCGACCTCGATCTGACGACGCAGCCGCTGGGCGTCGCGTCGGACGGCACGCCCGTGTACCTCCGCGACCTCTGGCCGACGGCGGAGGAGGTCCGCGAGGCGATCGCCGCGTCGGTCTCGCCCGACCAGTTCCGGCGAGAGTACGGCCGGATCTACGACGGCGACGAGCGGTGGAACGCGCTCCCGTCGCCGGAGGGCGCGATGTTCGCGTGGGACCCGGACTCGACGTACGTCCGCGAGCCGCCGTTCTTCGAGGATCTTGCCCCCGTACCAGGGGCCGTCGAGGACGTCGCCGGCGCGCGGTGCCTGGTGAAGCTCGGTGACTCGATCACGACCGATCACATCTCGCCGGCGGGGGCTATCCGTCCGGATTCACCGGCCGGCCGGTACCTCATCGACCACGGCGTCGAGCAGCGCGAGTTCAACAGCTACGGTGCGCGTCGCGGGAATCACGAGGTGATGATGCGCGGGACGTTCGCCAACGTGCGGCTGCGGAACGAGCTCGCCTCCGACGCCGAGGGTCCGTGGACGACGCACCTGCCGAGCGGCGAACGGATGACGATCTACGACGCCGCGCTTCGGTATCGCGACGAGGGCGTTCCGCTCGTCGTGCTCGCCGGCAAGGAGTACGGCAGCGGTTCGTCGCGCGACTGGGCCGCCAAGGGGCCGGCGTTGCTCGGCATCCGCGCGGTCATCGCGGAGAGCTTCGAGCGGATCCACCGCAGCAACCTCGTGGGATTGGGCGTGCTGCCCTTGCAGTTCCGGCCGGGGGAGTCGGTCGCCACGCTCGGCCTCACCGGAACGGAGACCTTCGATATCGCGGGCCTCGCCGGCGGTCCGACCCCGAGACAGGACGTCGAGGTCGTCGCTCGCGATGCCGACGGCGGGGAGACGCGGTTCGCCGTGACGGTTCGCATCGACGCCGCCGCCGAGGTGGAGTACTACCAGCACGGCGGGATCCTCCAGATGGTGCTGCGGGAGATGCTTCGCGGCTAGGACCGAGCCGCTGTAAGGGTGGGGGATCGCTCGATCACTCGCCGGTGACGTCCGTCCCCGTGCGCCTGTCGGCCTCTTCGATCAGCGCTTCGAGCGAGACCGGGTTGTCGGGATCGTAGGCCGCCGCGCCGACCGAGACCGAGAGTTGGGAGGACCGCCCGCTCCGCGCGTTGCTCTCGGCGATCGCCTCGACGAGCCTCGACAGCACGACGGCGTCGGCGCCAGACGCGTCGCCGGTGAGCAGGACGCAGAACGAGCTCGGGCCAACGCGCGCGAGGACGTCCGAGCTGCGGACGACGGCGCGAAGCACGTCCGCCGCCTCGGTGACGACGCGGCGCCGCTCGTCCTCGTCCAGATCGTCGTCCGGGATGACGTCGGGCGTGTCAAGACGAACGAACACCAGCGTGACAGGCACCTTCGAGCGGCTGGCGAACGCGAGGTGGTGCGAGGCGAGGTGTTCGAGACCACGTGCGGTGTACAGCCCGGTGAGATCGTCCACGAAGCGGCCACGTTCGAGCTCGTCCTCCAGGCGCCGAAGCGAGGTCGCATACCGAACGGCGCGCGCAAGGAGTTCGGGCGATCCGGCGGAGACGACGTCGCTGGCGCCGGCGTCGATCGCGCGCTCCGCGATCCCGGCCCGGTCGGCGGCGCCGGTCCCATCGGCGCCTTGCGTGTCGCGGTCGGCGTCGTCCGCCGAGAGCACGCCGATCACCGGCACGTCGGGAGCGCGCTCCCGGATCGACCGGACCGCGTCCACGCCGGGTGCGTCGGGCGTGTCGAGCGCAAGCAGCACGACGTCGACGCCTCCGCCGGCGAGTTGCGCGAGCGCCCCGAGGAGGTCGTCGGCCGTCTCGACGGTCGCACCGGCGACGACGCCGGGGTCGAACCCGACCGCGAGGACGGCAACGGGAGGCTTCGAGGCCGGCACGAGGACAGCGTATCCGCACGAGGACGACATAGCGCGGCAGGCGTGAGGAGGGGTCTCCACAGGAACGCCACGTCATTGCGCACATGCCGGCGAGTGGTCCGCGGGTAGCCTTCGACGCGAAACGTCATGAGCGACTCCACCGGATCGACGCGACGAGGCGGACGTGGGCGAACGGTCTTCCTCGCGCTATCCGCGACGCTGTCGGCGCTGGTGATGGTCGCGGCGTCGATCAGCTTCGCCACGTACCTGTGGGCTCTCGGGCAGATCAAGACGTTCGACGATCCTCCGCCGAAGAATCCTGAGGCGGTACCCGAGATCGCCGGACGCTGTGCGAGGAGAGCGTGCAACTACCTCCTGCTCGGGAGCGACTCTCGCGCCGGGCTGACGGAGGAGGAGCTCATCGCCTTCGGGGACGACGAGCACCTCGGCGGGGAGAACCGCTCGGACACGATCATCCTCGTCCACACCGAACCCGACCAACGGGAGGCCGTGTTCCTCTCGTTCCCCCGCGACCTGTGGGTCGACATCCCCGGCCTCGGGATGGGCAAGATCAACACGGCCTTCGAGGGCGGGATCGACCGCGGCGGACCGCAGCGGGTCGCCGGTGTCGTGAAGTCGCTCACCGGCATGCAGGTCCATCACGTGCTGTACGTGGACCTGGCGCGGTTCCAGAAGCTCGTCGACGCGCTCGGCGGCGTCGACATGTGCGTGCCCTACCCGATGTACGACCCTTTGACGCTCCTCGACATCCCGGCCGGGTGTCAGCACTTCGACGGCCGGACGGCGCTCGCATACGTGAGGACGAGGCACCAGCCGTGCGACTCGGTACCCGACTTCGCGCGCATCAGCCGGCAGCAGCAGTTCCTACGCGCGGTGATCTCACGGCTCCTGGAGCCGGGACAGCTGTTCCGGCTCCCGACGCTCGTTCCCGACCTGCTCGCCAACTTCGTCGTCGATGACGGACTGCGCAACCCGGCCGATCTCGTCTACCTCGCCGGTCGGCTCCAGGGCCTCAGCACCGACGCCGCGGAGTTCCGCGCGGTTCCCTCGGTGCCGTCGTCCACGTTCGTCAACGGTCAGTTTCTGTCGACGGTCGAGATCGTTCAGCCCGACGCCGACGAGCTGTTTCGCAGGATCCGCGAGGGGCATCCGCTCGGCGAGGTCGGCGCCACGCTCCCGCAGACACCGCCGTCGCCCGCCAACATCGTGGTCGCCGTTCAGGATCAGGGATCGGCGAACGCGAACGCCGTCTTCGATCTGTTGACCGACGGCGGATTCGACACGTCGCCCGGCGTCGTGGAGGCTTCGCCAGACGTGCCGGTGAAGGGATCGGTGATCCTCCATCGGCAGGGCGAAGAGGCGAAGGCGAGGGTCGTTGGCTCGTACCTACGTGACCTCGAGATCGTCGGCGCCGCACCGGAGGTCTTCCCCAGCGACGAGGACGTCGCCGTCGTCGTCGGACGGAACTACGAGCTCCCTCCGCCAGAGGTCGATGGTCCCGTGGAGTGTCCCTGACGGCGCCTGAACTAGCTGCGTTCGCGCGCAGCGCTGAGGGCGTCGTCGAGCGATCTGAACGCGACATCGGGTACGTACCGTCTTCGGACGAGGTCGCGTCCCCGTTCGCTCAACGCGAGCCACGTCGCGTCGTCGGTGAGGACCCGGGTCAGCCCACGAACGACGTCGTTCGAGTCGATCGCCACGAGCAGGTCGCCTCCGGCGGTCACGTCGAGCCCTCTCGCGGCGTCGGCCGTCGCGACGACGGGCAGACCGCGCGCGAGCGCGTTCAGGATCTTCACGCGCGTTCCCGAGCCGCCGAGCCCGACGTCGACGAACGCGCGGGCTCGCCCGTACAGCGACTCGTCGTCGGGCGTGTCCCGGACGAGCTCGACGCCGGGCATCCTCGCGACGAGCGACGTGAGCGAGCGCGGAGCCCCGGCGCCGGCGACGACGAGGCGAATCCCGGGCACCTCACGCTGAAGCGAGGGAAGCCCGTCGCGGAGGAACCGCTTCATTCCCTCGAGGTTCGGTGCCCACGAGAGCGTTCCGAGGAACAAGACGACCGGTTCGCGGGGTGGCTCGAGCGTTGGCCGTACGAGGAGCCCAAGGTCGGCGACGTTCGGAAGGATCCGAACGTCGCCCACATCGGCGATCGCAAGGAGCGCGGCGCGATCGTCCTCGGACACGGCGAACACGACGTCGAATCGCGGGAGGATGCTCGTCTCGTAGCGCCGAACGCGTGCCGCCTCCGACCGCACGAGTAGGCGCCGGATCGGCGAGGCCTCGAGCTCGGCGTGGCGCTCCCACATCAGGTGTTCGGCGTTGTGCTGATGCAGGAGCTTCGACCCGCCGTATCCGCGCGGGAGGTACTGCGCCATCAGCCAGCCGTCGACGAACACGACGTCGTATCCGTTCGTGTCGACGAGTGACCGGACCGTCATCGACATCTCGTCGCTGTGGTTGCGCTCGACGCTGAGGGGGCGCCGTCGGGCATAGCTCGCGATGAGACGCCCGACGGAACGCGGGCGGTGCAGGGGCACGGTCACGGTACGGCCGGCGTCGCGTCGCCATCCCTCACCAGGACGAACGAAGCATGCAACGTCCACGTCGTGCTGCCGTTCGAGGTGTTCCAGCAACGCCGCCGACTTGATCGTCCCACCGCTCCGAGCCTCACCGAGCGCTCGCGACGTGAGGAAGAGGAGACGCATGTCAGCTCGTGCGTTCGGTCAGGGCGCGGAAAGGGAAGACCACCGTGGCCCGGACGATGCGCGGGAATCG
>CALGFI010000012.1 GCA_937881155.1 uncultured bacterium
TCGTCGCGCGCGAGATCGCCGAGTCGATCTTGGTGAAGACGGCGATCTTCGGCGGCGATCCGAACCCCGGACGGATCCTTCAGGCGATCGGTTCGTCGGGCGTACCGTTCCTGCCCCAGCTCGTGGACGGATTCATCGGCGATATCCAGGTGATCGACGCCGGCGAGATCGCGCCGTCGTACTCCGACGGCGGCAACGAGGCGGCGCATCTCGCGCTCGTCGAGGAGCGCGAGGTCGTCGTGTCGGTGACGCTCGGCAACGGCGAGGGACGCAGCCGGATGATCGGCGTCGACCTCTCCTACGACTACGTGAAGATCAACGCGGAGTACTCCACGTGACCGCGCCGTCGCATCCGCCGCAGATCCGCGAACGGACGATCGCGAAGGCCCGCGTGTTGATCGAGGCGCTCCCGTTCATGCGGGAGCACTGGGGGAAGGTCGTCGTGGTCAAGGTGGGCGGCGCCACGATGGAGCGCGCGCCGCTCTCCAGGTCGTTCGCGGAGGACGTGTCGCTCCTGCTGCACGCCGGGATCCACCCGGTGGTCGTCCACGGCGGCGGTCCGCAGGTGACCGAGGTGTCCGAACGCTTCGGTCTCGAGGCGTCGTTCGTGAACGGGGTCCGGGTCACGGACCGCGAGACGCTCGACGTGGCGACGATGGTGCTCGCCGGCCAGATCAGCACGCGTATCGTCGGCCTGCTCATCGCGGGCGACGTGCCGGCGGTCGGATTGTCGGGCGTGGATGGGGGACTGGCCGTCGCCCGACGGCAGGCCGAGCCCGATCTCGGCTACGTCGGCGAGATCGTCCGCGTGAACGCCGAGGTGGTCCGCACGCTGATGGCGAAGGGGTTCGTCCCCGTCGTCGCTTCGATCGCGGCCGACGCGGAGGGCCATCCGTACAACGTGAACGCCGACGTGATGGCGGCGGAGCTGGCGATCGGTCTCGAGGCGGACAAGCTCGTGTACGCGAACGACGTTCCGGGCGTGATCGGGCCGGCGGGGGACCTGCTGTCGGAGCTGGGCGTGCAGGACGCGCTCGACCTGCTCGCGAACGGAACCGTCGTCGACGGCGGCATGATCCCGAAGCTCGAGAGCGCGGTTCGAGCGCTCAAGGCCGGCGTATCGCGCGTGCACCTGCTCGACGGACGGGTCGAGCACTCACTGGTCCTCGAGCTGTTCACGCCCGAGGGCGTCGGCACGATGATCACGCCCGACCGAACCGCGTCAGGCGACGCGCCGTGAACCGCAACGGCACCGCGACGAAGGCCAAACGCCAGCAGGCGATCCTCTCGCTCGTCGGACGGGAGCGCCTCGCGAGCCAGGAGGAGATCCGCGCGCGAATCCGCGCCCTCGGCCTGGAGGCGACGCAGTCGACGATCAGCCGGGACGTCGAGGAGCTCGGTCTCGCGCGGGTCCACGACGCGCGGGGGCTTCGGTACGTCGTTCCGGGACGCGCGGACGCCGCTCCGCCGTCGGCGGTGTTGCGGCACGCTCTGAACGAGTTCGCGCTGTCGCTCTCGCAGGGCGCGGGCGAGTTGCTCGTCATTCGAACGCCGCCCGGCGCGGCGAACGCGCTCGGCGAGGCCGTGGACAGGGCGGAGCTCGACGCCGTCGCGGGCACTCTGGCCGGCGACGACACGATCCTCGTCGTCCCGCGCAAGGGACGGACGGCGCGTTCGATCGAGCGAATGCTCGAACGGATCGCGGCAGGTGAGGAGCGGTGACGCAACGCGCGGTCCTGGCGTACTCGGGCGGACTCGACACGTCCGTCGCGATCGGTTGGCTCACCGAGCAGGGATACGACGTGCACGCCGTCGCCGTCGATGTGGGCCAGCACGAGAGCGTCGAGGAGATCCGCCGTCGGGGGGGCCTCGCGGGCGCGGCCGAGGTGCGCGTGGTCGACGCAGTCGACCGGTTCGCTGAGGAGTTCCTGTCACGCGCCGTCAAGGCGAACGGCCTCTACGAGGACAAGTACCCGATGGTCTCGAGCCTGGCGCGGCCGCTCATCGCCGACGAGGTCGTCAAGGTCGCGCGCGAGGTGGGTGCCAGCGCGGTGGCCCACGGTTGCACTGGCAAGGGGAACGATCAGGTGCGGTTCGAGCTGTCGTTCGGCGTGCTCGCGCCCGACCTTCGCGTGCTCGCGCCGATCCGCGATCCGGGCATCCCGCGCGAGAAGGCCGTCGCGCTCGCGGCCGAGTGGGGAATCCCGATCTCGCGCGTCGCGGCGTCGTACTCGGTGGACGAGAACCTGTGGGGCCGAACGATCGAGTGCGGTCCCCTCGAGGATCCGTGGGCGGAAGCGCCCGAGGACGCGTTCGCCCGAACCGCCCCGGTGCACGAGCGGCCGAACGAACCGACCGAGGTGACGATCGGCTTCGAGCGCGGGATCCCCGTCGCGATCGATGGGGCCGCTTCTTCGCTCGCGGACGTCATCAGGAACGTGGACGACGTCGGCGGCAGGTACGGGTTCGGGCGCGTCGACATGATCGAGAACCGACGCGTGGGCATCAAGTCCCGTGAGCTGTACGAGGTCCCCGGAGCGCTCGCGCTGATCCTCGCGCACCGCGCTCTGGAGGATCTGACGCTCGAGCGCGAGGTGGCGCACTTCAAGCCCGGCGTCGAGCGCAGATGGTCGGAGCTCGTCTACGACGGTCAGTGGTTCAGCCCTCTGCGCCTGGCCCTCGACGAGTTCGTCGAGGAGACGCAACGACACGTCGACGGCGAAGTCCGTCTGCGGTTCTCGCCGGGCAGTTGCAGCGTCGTCGGTCGGCGCTCGACGTCGTCGCTGTACGACCTGTCGCTGGCGACGTACGGCGGCGAGGATGCGTTCGACCAGCGGCACGCCGAAGGTTTCGTGAAGCTCTGGGGGTTGCCGCTGAAGGTGTGGTCGTCCAAGCAGGGCGACGCGTGACCGAGCGCGAGACGCCGCTGTGGTCCGGGCGCTTCACCAGACCGCCGGCTCCCGAGGCCGCGGAGCTCGGCCGAAGTCTCTCGTTCGACGTTCGCCTCGCGCCGTACGACGTCGAGGCCGGCGTCGCGCACGTTCGAGCGCTCGAGGATGCGGGGTTGCTCACCGCCGCCGAGGCGGGACAGATCGAGAAGGCTCTCCGCGAGGTGGGCGACCAGATCAGCGCCGGGACGTTCGCGTTCGATCCAGCGGACGAGGACGTGCATTCCGCGATCGAACGCGGCGTGATCCGGCGGCTCGGCGACGTCGGCGCCAAGCTGCATGCGGGCCGCTCGCGAAACGATCTGGTGATGACGGATCTTCGGCTCTGGCTGCTCGATGCCGAGGACCGCATCCGCGAGGTGATCGAGCGGTGCGCGCTCGCTCTGCTCGGTCACTCCCGCGACCACGCCGAGACCGTCATGCCGGGGACGACGCACGCGCGGTTCGCGCAGCCGGTGACGCTCGGCCATCACCTGCTCGCGCACGCGTGGGCCCTCGTTCGCGACCTCGATCGGTTCGGAGGGTGGCGGCGGCGCGCGAGCGTCTCTCCGCTCGGCGCCGGCGCGATGGCCACGTCAACGCTGAGGCTCGACCACGAGGCGACGGCGCGGCGGCTGGGGTTCGAGGCACGGTTCGAGAACTCGATCGACGCCGTGAGCGATCGCGACGTCGTGCAGGAGTTCCTCGCCTGCGCGTCGATCTGCGCCACGCATCTGTCTCGTCTCGCGGCGGACGTGGCCCGGTTCTCGGACGAGTCGCTCGACTGGGTGGCGATCGACGAGGCGTTCGCGACCGGCTCGAGCATGATGCCGCACAAGCGGAACCCCGATGTCGCGGAGCTGGCGCGCGCGAAGGCCGGACGTGTGCTCGGCGACCTGGTCGCGGTATCCACGGTCCTGCACGGGCTTCCGCTCGGCTACCACCGCGATCTGCAGGAGGACAAGGAAGCGGTGTTCGACGCCGCGGACACGCTCGAGGCCGCGGGGGCCGCGCTCGCCGGCTGCGTTGCCACGCTGACGTTCCACCCGAACGCGATGCGCCGCTCCGCGGAGGCCGACGGCCTGTACGCGACCGACATCGCAGAGGCACTCGTCACGAGCGGCGTCCCCTTCCGTGAGGCACACGAGCGCGTCGGCAAGCTCGTCGCGTCGCTCGAGGCGGACGAGCGCTCGCTGCGCGACCTCTCGGCCGAGGAGTGGACGGCGTTCGGTGTCCCGAACGGCGCCGAGCTCCTCGACGCGGCCCGTTCGGTCCGCGCACGTGCGGCTCCGGGCGGCCCGAGTCCGGACAGCGTTCGCCAACAGATCGAGGCGATCGAACGAGCGCTGGGGGCGCGGGGGCTCAAGAAGTGAGCGAGCGGAAGCGAGCGAACGTAGCCCCCGAATCAGACGGGGGCGCGGGGGCTCAAGAAGTGAGCGAGCGGAAGCGAGCGAACGTAGCCCCCGAATCAGACGGGGATGCCAGGGCTCGACAGGAGCGAGCGAACGTAGCCTCCGCAACGAAACAGTGATACCTGTCGCGACCGGGATGGTCTCGTCGGCGGTGGGGGCACGCAGGCTCGGCGCGCTCGGCACGCTTCGGGCGTTTCGCCGCGACCCGCTCGGGCTGCTCGAACGCCTCGCGGCCGAAGGCGACGTGGTGCGAGCGCGCGTTCCGGGCGCCGACTCGTGGCTGCTGAACCACCCGGACCTCGTCCAGGGCGTGTTCGTCACCGATCACCGCTCGTTCCACAAGGGCCCCACGATCCAGGCGACGAAGATGCTCCTCGGGGAGAGCCTCCTCACGAGCGAAGGCGAGTACCACCACCGGCACCGGCGGTTGATCCAGCCGTTGTTCCACCGTGAGCCGATCGCGTCGTACGCCGGCGCGATGGTTCGACACGCCACGATGACGTCCGACGGCTGGCGCGACGGGCAGTCGTTCGACGCGCGCGCGGAGATGGCCGCGCTGACGCTCGCTGTGGTGGGAGAGGCACTCTTTGGCATCGGCGTCGGGGACCACCGTGCCCGCGTCGTCACTCGCGCGCTGACCGAGGCGCTGGAGATCTTCGATCGCGTGTACTCGCCGCTGTACCGCCTGATCGTTCGATTGCCGTCGCCGACGATGCGCCGTTATCGGCGGATCGAGTCGCAGCTGAACCGCGTCGTCGAGGGCATGATCGCGGAGCGGCGGAACGGCCCTCGCGGGGACGATGTGTTGTCGCTGCTGCTCGACGCTTCGGAGAACGGCGATGGCATGACCGACCGCCAGGTTCGTGATGAGGCGCTCACGCTGTTCCTCGCCGGTCACGAGACGACGGCGAACGCGCTCGCATGGACGTGGTGTTTGCTCTCGGAGCATCGGGAGAGCGAACGCGCCCTCCACGCCGAGCTCGACCACGTCCTCGACGACCGCGAGCCCACGTTCGAAGACTTGCCACGCTTGCGTTACACCGACGCCGTCATCTCGGAATCGCTCCGCCTGCGTCCGCCGGCCTGGGCGATCGGACGAACCGCGATCGCGGAGCATCGCGCCGGCGAGCACACCATCACGAAGGGCTCGATCGTCGTCGTCTCGCCGTGGCTCCTCCACCACGACCCTCGGTGGTGGCGTGACGCCGACACGTTCCGCCCGGAGCGGTGGCTGGAGGTCGACGACCGGCCGCGATACGCGTACATGCCGTTCGGCGCGGGTCCGCGGGCATGCGTCGGACGACCGTTCGCCCAGACGGAAGCGACGCTCGTGCTCGCCACCATCGCCAGGCGATGGCGGCTCAGGGTTCGACCCGGTGCACTGATCGAGCCGCAGGCGGTGTTGACGCTTCGCCCGCGATACGGCGTGCCCGTGATCGCCGAACGCCGCACCTGACAGACCGTCGTATCGGCGGGGTCGGGTACGCTCTGAGCGATGGGGTTCGCGAGCGCGCTCGTCATCTTCGCTCATCCCGACGACGCCGAGTTCATGTGCGGTGGCACGGTCGCGGCGTGGGCGAAGGAGGGCACCGAGGTCCACTTCTGCGTAATCACGGACGGCTCCGCCGGTTCGAACGACCCGGGCGTCTCGCGCGAGCAGATGATCCCGGTTCGCGAGCGCGAACAACGCGCTGCGGCCGACGTCCTCGGCGTTGCCGGCCTGACGTTCCTCGGGTTTCGAGACGGGGAGCTCGATGTGAATCTCGACACCCGCAGGGCGGTCACGCGCGTCGTCCGCGGCGTCCGGCCCGAGGTGATCGTCGCTCCGGACCCCTCGCGCCTGTGGAGCAAGCGCGGGTACATCAACCACTGGGACCACAAGCAGGCAGGGACGCTCGCGATGTGCGCGATCATGCCCGACGCGCCCAGCCGCCCGCAGTTCCCCGAGCTGCTCGACGAGGGGCTCGAGCCGTTTGAGGTCCCGAACCTCTGGCTCACGACGGATGAGCCCGATACGTTCGTAGACATCACCAAGACGATGGATCTCAAGCTCGAGGCGCTGCATGCTCACGAGTCGCAGGGCGTCGAAGACGCCGACGGCTGGGTTCGCGATCGTGCCGGCGAGCTCGGAAAGATCGCCGGATGCGAATACGCCGAGGGGTTCATCTCGTTCGATCTCACCGAGGATTGATGGAAGAGCCGATGGAAGAACCGACGGAAGAACCGATCGAGGAGGAGGGCCCGGAGCGCTCGCTCGACCCCAACGAGGAACAGAGCGTCCGAGCCGATATCGAGGATCTCTCCGGCATGCGCCAGGTCTTCCAGGCGCAGGGCGTCAAAGGCGTCGTCATCGCCTGCCCGGACTGCGGCGAGAACCACTTCTACGAGTGGGAACTGTTGAAGGAGAACCTCGAGCACCTGATCAAGACGGGTGAGCCGCGGATGCACGAGCCCGCGTTCGAGGTCCGCGAGGACGACTACATCGCGTGGGACTACGGGAAGGGTTACCTCGACGCGCTCTCCGATACCGGTCTCGAGCCGGACAACCGGATCGACCTGACCAGCTGTCCGTGGTGCCGGATGCCGCTCGACGCGCACTTCCAGTACTGCCCGGCGTGCGGTCGAACGCTCGCCGCCGTTCGGCTCTACAGGGAGTTGATCCAGCGGGGCAGCGACGAACGCGAGGCCCGCGCGATGCTCGTCCGCGCCGGTTTCGAGCCGTTCGAAGCGTTCTAGGCGATCTTCGCCGGGCGTTCGAGCACGCAGTCCTCGGGCGCCTTGTCGTCCCGAAGGCCCTTGAACGACGGCGCCCGCATCTTATGGGTGCTGCGAGTGATCTCCAAGTACTCGACCTCGCAGACGACCTGCGGCTCGACGAACGTCGCGCCCTTCACCGTCACGAGCTCCGGATCGTCGCCCGGCGGCGTCTTCCTGATCAGCGGCTGAAGCACGGTCATCAGGCGGTCGAGCGTCGAGTGCGTGAACCCCGTTCCAACCTGGCCGATCCACAGCAGCTTGCCATCGACGTACGCCCCGACGAGCAGCGCACCGAACGAAACCGACCGCCCGCCCTGCCCGGGCGTCCACCCGAGGATCACGCAGTCCTGGGTGTTGGTCAGCTTGATCTTGCGCCAATCGGGCGACCGCCTGCCGAGCTGGTAGCGCGAGCCCTTCCGCTTGGCGACGACGCCTTCGAGCCCGAGGCCCTTCGCCACCTCGACGAACCTCACGCCCTCGCCTTCGACGTGAGTCACCACCTGGAGCCGTTGGTCCGTCTCGGCGATTCGCTCGAGCTGCTCGCGCCGCTCCTCCAAGGGCAGATCGATCGTGGGCCTGCCGTCGAGCCACAACAGGTCGAACGCCACCATCGCCACCGGGATCCGTTGCATGACGCGCTTCACGTCGCGCTCGTTCGTGAGGTTCATGCGCTGCTGTAGCGCCTCGAACGAGTTCCGTCCCTCCTCGTCGAACGCCACGATCTCGGCGTCGATCACGGCGTTCACCTGGTCGACGAGCTCGTGGATGTCCTTCAGCTCGGGGTACTGGAACGTCACCTCGCGACCCCTGCGGGTCACGAGCCGCGTCACGTCAGTCGCCAGGTACGTCGTCGAGCGGATCCCGTCGAACTTGGGCTCGAACCACCACTTCGGATCGTCGAACGCCTTCCATCCGCCCTCGGCGAGCATCGGCTGCATCGCCGGAGGGACGTCGATCAGCGGCGCGTCCTGGTTGGACGCGAGCAGCGCGAGCCAGTCGGTTCGCGTCTTGACGAAGTGGTATTCGAGGCCGGGGTACTTCCGGCCGTGGAGCTTGAAGCTCACCTTCTTGTCGGTCCACTCGACCGCCTCGTACCAGCCGTTGTCGAAGATGCGGACCTCCCCGGCGCCGTAGTGGCCCTTCGGGATCGTGCCCTGGAAGCTCCCGTACTCGAGCGGGTGGTCCTCGGTTCGAACGGCGAGGCGTCTGTCCTTGGGCTGTACGGGTAGCCCGCGGGGGACGGCCCACGAGGGCAGTGCCCCGTCGCGCTCCAACCGCACGTCGTAATGGAGTCGCGTCGCGCGGTGCTTGTGGATGACGAACGAGTTGCCCTCGCCCTCCCGTTCGCCGCCGGCGGGCTCCGTGGTGCCGCCCGGTCCGAACGTGCGCTTACGCAGGTACTCGCCGAGATTCGGGTCCCTCGACGCCGCGATGACCTCATCAGATGTCCGCGTTCGGCTCTTCTCGGGATCGTCCTTCGCCGCGCCGCTCTTCCGCACCTTTTTCGGCGCGCCCGGGAATGCCTTCTCGGTCGGCATCCCCAGCGCCTCCAGCGCGGCCGTCAGGTCCTGCGGCTTCTCGATCACGCCCGCGAACAGATCGCCGACCTCCGCGAACCGCGCCCACACATTGTCGATGCGGAAGTCCTGCGGTGTGACGCCCGCAGCGAGCTCGTCCCACTCGAGGGGCGTCGAGACGGTTGCTCGCGGTTCGGGCCTGAGCGAGTACACCGCCGCGATGTTCGCGCCCTCGCGGTTCATGTTGTGGTCGATGAACACCTTTCCCGTGCGGTTCTCGATCTTCCACGCCATCGTGACCCGATCGGTGTCCGCCCGCTCGATCATCTTGCCCACCCGGCGGACGAACTCGCGCACCTGCTCGTACGAGTACCCGTTCTCGATGGGCACGTAGATCTGTACGCCGGTCGCCCCGCTCGTCTTCGGATAGCCGACGAGGCCGAGGGCGTCGAGCGCGGCGCGAACGTGCAGCGCCACGGCGATCACATCTTCGAACGGCGCGCCCATCGGATCGAGGTCGAAGAACAGATAGTCGGGCTGCTCGATGGACATGCAGCGCGAATGCAGAGGGTGCATCTCGATGCAGCCGAGGTTCGCCACGTACAACAGCGTCGACAGATCGTTCACCATCAGGTAGCCGATGACGCCCGTCCTTGCGTCGTCGCTCTGTACCGGACACCGCTCGATCCAGTCGGGCGTATGCGATGGCGCGGTCTTCTCGTAGAAGAACCCGCCGGCCACGCCGTCGGGCATCCGCTTCATCGTCAACGGGCGCTGGCCAAGGTACGGAAGGATCAGCCTGCCGACGTTGAGGTAGTAGGCGACGAGATCGCCCTTGGTGTATCCCTCGTCGGGCCAGAAGACCTTGTCCAGGTTCGACAGGCGGAGCTCGCGGCCGTCGACCTCGGCCCACCACGCGTCGCCGCGCTTCTCAGCCTCGAGCTGTTTGGGGAACTCGACCGTAAACGACCGGCCGCTCGTCACCTTCTTCTTCCGGGTCGGCACGACGCCAGCGTAGCCGCCCCCTCGTCGACGGTCGTGTCCGCCCGGCGGGCTAAAATGCATCCGCCCTGGTCGCAGGGCCCCGCCGCTCTCGAAGGAGCCGCCGATGCCACCCAGAGCCATGTGGAAGGGAGCCATCTCGTTCGGCCTGGTGACGATCCCCGTCGCCGTCTACCCGGCCACCGAGGAGAAGTCGCTCAAGTTCAACCAGCTTCACGACAAGGACATGGGCCGGATCCGCTACAAGCGGGTGTGCTCGATCGACAGCGAGGAGGTCGAGTTCGAGCACATCGTCAAGGGATACGAGGTGGAGAAGGATCGGTACGTGATCATCACGGACGAGGATCTCGACGCGGTGCCGGTGGAATCCTCACGCGCGATCGACATCCAGCAGTTCGTCGACCTCGACGAGATCGACCCGATGCTGTTCAAGAAGTCCTACTACCTCGTCCCCGACGAGACCGGAGCCAAGGCGTACGCACTCCTTCGCAAGGCCTTGCACGACGAGAACAAGGTGGGGATCGCCAAGGTCAGCTTCCGTGACAAGGAGCACCTCGCGGCGCTCCGGTTCAAGGACCGCGTTTTCGTCCTGGAGACGATGTTCTGGCCGGACGAGATCCGGGCCGCCGAGTTCGACACGGTCGACGCCGACGAGAAGGTCCGCGAGAACGAGGTCGAGATGGCCAAGGCGCTGATCGACAACCTGACCGAGCCCTGGGACCCGTCGTCGTTCAAGGACGAGTACCGCGAGGCGCTGATCGAGATCGTCGAGCGAAAGGACGCCGGGGAGCCGATCGAGGCCCCCGCGGAAGCCGCGCCGGCGCGAGTCGTGGACCTCATGCAGGCGCTGAAGGCGTCGGTCGAAGCGGCGAAAGAGAAGACGCCCGCGTCCGCAGGTGGTGCCAAGCGCTCGAGCGCCAAGTCGGCGGCCAAGAAGTCGGCCGCGAAGAAGACGACGACCGCGCGCCGCAAGGCCGGGTGACGCCACCGACCGACTTCCCAGTCCGCGCGTCGATCGACGGCGTGTCTGCACTAGTCTCGTCGACGTGAAGCTCGTCACCGCCATCGTCAAGCCGCACAAGATGGACGAGATCAAGGAGGCACTCCGCGGCGTGGGCGTGGCCGGCCTCACGGCGACCGACGTTGAGGGGTTCGGACGCCAGCGCGGCCATACCGAGGTCTACCGCGGTGCCGAGTACCAGGTGGACTTCGTCCCCAAGGTCAAGGTCGAGGTGCTCTGCGAGGACGAAGAGGCGCAGGGCGTCGTCGACGCGATCGCCAAGGCCGCGCGCACCGGCAAGATCGGTGACGGGAAGATCTGGGTCACCGAGACGGAGCAGGTGACGCGGATCCGTACCGGCGAGATGGGCCCCGACGCCCTGTAACGTCGATGGAAGCCCGGGTTGACCGGCCGGCGGCCGTCGCGCGTCTCCTGGATGACCTCGACGCGCTCGAGCGCGCGTACTCCGGCGGTCATCACGGCAGGTGGTCGGCGTCGAGGCGCGCCTCGCTCGTCGATTCGTGTCTTCGCGACCTGTTCGCCGCGGCAGATCCGCCGTCCGGAACGACGCTCGTCGCGCTCGGCGGATACGGACGTCGCCGGCTGTCGCCGGCATCCGACGTCGACCTGCTGATCCTGCACGACGGTTCGAGACCGGAGGAGATCGCGGCGTTCGCCGAACGCGTCCTGTATCCGTTGTGGGACGCCGGTTTGACGGTCGGTCACGGCGTCCGCACGCCGGACGAGTGCGTCGCACTCGCATCGGAACGCCTCGATGCGCGAACGGCGATGCTCGACGGCCGTGCGCTCGCTGGCGACCTTCCGGCGTGGAATGAGACGCAGCGCCGCGTCGCGGAGCTCGTGCGAAGCGAGCCGCACGCGTTCGTCGGCGCGCTCCTGGCCGACGCCAAAACGCGTCACGAGCGCTTCGGTTCTGCGTCGTCCTTGCTCGAACCGGACGTGAAGGAGAGTGCGGGCGGGCTGCGCGACGTGCAGCTGCTCGCGTGGTTCCAGATCGCGCTCGGAGCGCCGCTCGAGGAGCTCGGCGTGCTGCGCGTCGCCGAACGCCAGGCCGTCGACGAGGCCGACGAGTTCCTCGAGCGGGTTCGCGGCGTCCTGCACCTCGAAAGTCGGCGGCGAACCGATCGCATCTCGCTCGATCACCAGCCGCGCCTCGCACGGCACCTCGGCTTCGAGGACGAACCCGACCTGCCGGCGGTCGACGCGCTGATGCGCGTCGTGTTCGAGCACGCCCGTCAGGTCGAGCACGTCGTGCGATCGGCGTTCGACCGGTACCTCCGCCATCCGTCGCAGGAGCCGCAGTTCGAACCGACGCCGGCCGGCGTGTTACGTGCGTTCGCTCGACTCGCGCGCGACGGCGGTCTTCCTGAAGCGTCCTTCCTCGATCGCGTCTCCGACGCGCCCCTCGCCGAAGAGGTGGAGTGGACCGACGCCGTTCGAGCCGCGTTCCTCGAGCTCCTTTCGACGGGATCCGCGGGTGTGGCAGCGCTCGAGATGCTCGACCGGATCGGACTGCTCGCCCGGTACATCCCGGCCTGGTCGGCGGTTCGCTGCCGCCCGCAGCGCGATCCGTACCACCGGTTCTCCGTCGACGTTCACCTGCTGCGCGCGCTCGAGGCGATGTGCCTCCTCCTCGATCGCCGCGACCAACAGGAACCGATGACGGCGGAAGCGGCACGCGCCGTCACGGATCACGACGCCCTGCGGCTCGGAGCCCTCCTGCACGACATCGGGAAGACCGGTCTCGGACGGCACGTCGCCGAAGGAGCCAGGATCGCGGAGGAGACGCTCTCGCGGATGCGGGTAGCCGAACACACGCGGTCCTTGGCCGGGTTCATGGTCGCGGAGCATCTGCTCCTGTCGGACACCGCGACGCGACGCGACCTCGAGGACGAAGACCTCGTGCACGACGTCGCCGCGCGCGTCGGCAATCCCGACCGGCTGGCGGCGTTGTACCTGCTCACGGTGGCCGACGCCGAGGCGACGGGTCCGCTGGCGTCGACAGCGTGGCGGGCGGCGCTTGCCCCCGAGCTCGTGGCGAAGGTGCAGCACGTGCTCGAACGTGGCGACGTGGGGCCCGACACCTCGGCGCGCCTCGCCGAGCGCGCACGCGAGATCCGCGAAGCCCTCGGAGCCGAGAACGCCGCCGACGTCGAGCGATTCCTCGAACGGATGCCTCACACCTACGTCCTCACCGTCCCGGTCGAGCGTGTTGCTCGTCAGTTCCCGCTCATCGCGGCACCGCTCGCCGCTCGAGAGGTCAGGACGATTTCGGAGACCGGCGAACGACCGGGGACGTACTCGCTCACGATCGTCGCGGCGGACCGCGCCGGCCTGCTGTCGCTCATCGCCGGTGCCCTATCGCTCGCAGGTCTTTCCATCCTCACCGCGCAGGTGTTCACGACGGAGGACGGCGTGGCCGTCGACGTGTTCGAGGTGGAGGGCGCGTTCGAGGCCGAGGTCGGCGACGATCGATGGCGCGAGTTCCGCGGCATCCTCCGCCGAGCGATCGAAGGCCGGCTGTCGCTCGCCTACCGAGTTGCCGAGAAGCGGAGGCACTATCCGGCGCCGCGGGACGACGTGCCGCTGCTCGTCTCCGTCGACAACGACGCCTCGGACTTCTTCACCGTCATCGAGGTCGGCGCGCCCGATCGGATCGGGGTGCTGTTCGACATCACTCGCACGCTCGCCGAGCTGCAGCTCGACGTACACCTGGCGAAGGTTGCGACGTATGGATCTCGCGTGGTCGACGCGTTCTACGTGCGCGACGAGCTTGGTCGAAAGGTCGATGACGCGGAACGGATCGAGGAGCTCGAACGCGCGCTGCGCGCCCGGCTGTCCGCGACCTAGCTATCGACGATCGCGCGCAATCGGTCGGCCATCCTCGTGCTCGCACCCTGATCCTCGTGTTTGAAGTAGCAGTAGATGTCGTTCCCGGCTCCGAGGGCCGGCCGGATCCGGGCTGCCCAGCCGGCCAGCTCGTCGTCGGTGTACTCCGTTTTGCGGAGGCGAAGGAAGCCGAACGGTTCCCACGACAGGTCGTCGGGTCCCGGATCCTTCTCGTCGGTCTCGGCGACGCACCACGCCACGCCCTGCTCGAGCAGCAGCTGTCGTGCTTCGACCCATGACGGGTGACGGAACTCCATCGCCGCGCGTGGCACGGGAGGCAGGTAGCCGACGAACGACGCGATCAGCGAGGGGTCGTAGTGCAGGGTCGGCGGGCACTGGTACAGGATCGTCCCCAGCCGGTCGCCGAGCAGCCGCGCCCGGTCCAGGAAGTCGCGCACGTCCTGGTCGACGTCGGTGAGCCGCTTCCAGTGGGTGATGCGCTGGTTCGCCTTGAGCGTGAACCGGAAGTCTTCGGGAGTTTCGTCCTTCCACGTCTGCATGGACTTCTCGGTGGGGAAGCGACGGAACGTGTAGTTGATCTCCACCGACGGGAACCGGCTCGCGTAGTACGAGAGCATCTCGCGGTTCTTCAGGCCCTCGGGGTAGAAGACGCCGTGCTTCCACTCGTCGTAGGAGAACCCCGACGTGCCGAGGTAGAGGGTTCCGGCCATCTGCGAGGATTCTGGCATGGCCTCGCCGGAAGCTCGCGGTCGCCTCGACGTCGCGAACACCGACGTCGAGACGGCGTGGATCCGTCCACCGACACCGATCGCGACGCTCGTGGTCGCGCACGGCGCCGGCGCGGGGATTGATCACCCGTTCATGGCGGGCTTCTGCCGCGCGATCGCCGATGCGAAGGTCGCCACGTTGCGGTTCAACTTCCCGTACATCGAGCGCGGCCGCCGTTCTCCCGATCCCGAACGCGTCCTGCGCGAGACGTGGCTGGCGGCGTTCGACGCGGCGAACGCCAAGGCGCGCGGCGGCCCGGTGCTTGCCGGCGGCAAGTCGCTCGGCGGACGGATCGCGTCGATGTGCGTGGCGGACGGGATGCCCGCCGCGGGGCTCGTGTTCCTGGGCTATCCGCTGCATCCGCCGGGAAAGCCCGAGCGCCTGCGCGACGAGCACCTGTACCGGGTCGACGTGCCGATGCTCTTCCTGGAAGGCACCGCCGACCCATTCGCGAACGGGGACGTCTTGACGCGGGTGCTTCGCAAGCTCGGGGACCGGGCGACACTCATCGAGGTCGAGGGCGGTGACCACTCGTTCAACGTTCGCGGGCGCAAGGCCGACGCTCGCGACGTCGGCGCGGGTCTGGCCGAGCTCGCGGCGCCGTTCGTGGAGCGAGTGGCGCGGGCCCACAGCTCCAAGGCCGGGGCGAGGTCCCGCTGATGCCTCGGAAGAACCGCCGAGCCGAGGACGAGCCGCAGCAGCCGCTCACGATGCCGCAGTCCGCCGCGCCGCTCTGGGCGCTCGTACCGGGCGTCGACGTTCGGCGTGTCTCGAGTGAGAAGCCGTACCGGTGTCCCGGTTGCGATCTCGAGGTGCGCCCCGGCTCGTGGCACCTGGTCGTGATCCCGCAGGACGCGCCGGACGAACGCCGCCACTGGCACGAGCACTGCTGGCGCGTCGAGCTCAACAGCACGCGAGGCCGGAGTCGTTGAGGCTCGGGCTTCCTTCGGCGAGCCTCGTCAGCCCGTACGATGAGCTTCGTTGAACGAGCTACGACCGACCCCCGTGCGACGGCTAGTGACGTGAACGCCGCTCTCGCGGGCACGTGGTCCGAGCTCGAGGACACGTTCTCGGAGCTGGTTGCGCTGGTCGAGCCGCTCGACGAGGCCGCAATCAACTGGCGGCCTCCGGCGCCGGACTCGAACTCGATCGCCGTGCTCGTTCGCCACACGATCGGCTCGGCGTCGATGTGGTGCTCGATCGCGCTCGACGAGCCGTTCGAGCGCGATCGGGACGCCGAGTTCCGGGTCCACGAGTCCTCAGCAGCGCTCGTCGCCGCCCTCCGCGAGTTTGTCTCATCGCTCGGCGGCCAGTTCGAACGGCTCGACGCCGTCGATCCGGCGTCTGAGCACCACGATCCGCGTCGCGGCTCGGACGGCGAGGTCCACACCGCGGGCTGGTGCATCGCGCACGTCCTGTCGCACACGGGGGAGCACTGGGGCCAGATCCAGCTCACGCGAGATCTGTACCGAGCGCGGGCGTGACCGTTCGGCACGTCCGTGCGTCCATGCAGCGACTTGGCGACGGCTGGATCGGGCGGATGGGCGACGAGGAGGTCCACGCTCGCACGCGCGACGGGTGCATATCGGCGCTTCGCCACCTGGCCGGCGATCTGGCGCTGACCGTGGAGGAGCGCCCCGAGCTCGTCGGCGTCAGCGAGGCGGCCGCCATCCTCGGCTGGGACCGAAGGCGCGTCGTCACCTACCTCGATCGCGGAGCGTTCCCGGCGCCGCTCGCGAGCCTCGCCTCGGGACGGGTGTGGCGGCGTGATGACGTCGAGTCGTTCGCGCGTGACCGCGCGCGCCGGAAGGGTCGCCGGATCGCCCGGTGACGGAGCAACCGACCGAGCAGATCCTGTATCTCATCCGACACGGGGCGTCGGACTTCGACTCGAGGGAGTTCTCGGTCACCCCGCGGGGAAGGCAGTGGGATCCGCCGCTCAGCGAGATCGGCCGCGATCAGGCGCAGCTCCTCGCGAAACGGCTGCTGTCGATGAGGCCGCAGCCGATCGCCGTGCATTCGTCACCGATGCGGCGGGCTCGTGAGACGGTCGCGCCGTACGCCGAAGTCGCAGGCATCGACGTTGTCTTCGACGACGACCTGGCGGAAGGCTACGTCGGCGAGTGGGAGGGCAAGCCGTTCGAGGAGATCCTGGCGAGCGACGAACGGCTCCTCCAACGGGTTCGCAACCAGGAGCCGATCTACGGTCACGCGCCCGGCGTGGAGCAGATCACGCCCTTCCGAGCCAGGGTGAAAGCCGCGATCGAGGGGATTCTCCAACCGCAGCTCGGCGGGAACATCGTCGTCGTGTGTCACGGCGGCGTGATCAACGCCTACATCGCGCCGCTGCTCGGCGTCGACCACGAGATGTTCTTCATCCCCGAGAACACCTCGATGAACTCCGTGATCGTCGACGGCGACGCTCGTCGCGTCCGGTTCCTGAACGACTACCTGCACCTGTCCGATCCGCGGCTGTTCGAGGACGCGTGAACCGGGCGGTCTAGACTCAGCGCGTCCAGTGCGGGGAGCCCTCACGAGGAGGCAAGCGTGCCGGTCCAGTTCCTGTCCGACGAGTGGACCACGGAGTTGCAGAAGCGCCTCAACGAGAGCGAGCCCTTCCGGAAGGCGGCCTCGGGCAAGGACGCGACGATCCAGAACGTGATCCTCACACCCGAGGGCGAGAAGCGGTACTGGCTGCGCATCTCCGACGGTTCGGTCGAGCTGAGCGCCGGCGATGCCGAACGAGCGGACGCGACGATCGAGCAGGACTACGACACGGCGGCGGCGCTCGCGCGGAGCGAGCTCAACCCCGTCAGCGCGTACATGACCGGGAAGATCCGCATCAACGGGTCGATGATGCTGCTGATGCAGCTCCAGGGCACCCTCACGGAGTTCGCGCGGGTGATGCAGGAGATGGACGTCGACTACTGACGCCTAGCCCGTCGTCGACGGTTCGCGTTCCGGCATCACGCTGAACGTCGCGGCGGCACGCGCGAGCAGTGCTCCGTCGGCGTCAACCACGTCGGCCTCGGCGTACCCGAACCGGCGACCGCGCTTCAGCACGCGCCCGCGAGCGGTCACCGTCCCTGAACGCGCCGGCGCCAGGAACGTGACGGAGAGCGACGTCGTGACGTGCGTCATGCCGTCGTCGAGCGACGTCAGCATGGCGAGCCCCGTTGCGGTGTCGGCGAGCGTGGCGATCAGACCGCCGTGCAGGGTTCCGAACAGGTTCAGGTGATCGGTCCCGACATCGAGCTGGACCTCAACCGAGCCGGACTCCACCTCTCCGAGCCGGGCGCCGAGGAACGACGTGTGGAACGCGGAACGGGCGAACCGGTGTCGCACCTTCTCGACGCCGGGGTCCAAACTCATGACGGGAAATCCGTTCGCCGGCTTCCGATGCGCATTTCGAGCTCTCGCGCTTCGCTCATCCCGGATCGATCGCCCCACCGTATCTGGATTGACGGGTTCGGAGCGGGCACCGACAATCTCCGACCGTGCCCGCCGAGCGGGCCGATGCATCCAGCAAGGAGGGGGGAAGGTATGGGTTCTTGGCGAACGAGGCTCCTCGTCCTCGTAGCCCTTCTGAGCGTCGTCGCGGCCGCCTGCGGTGATGACGACGGCGACACGGGCGCCGGCGGTGACGGCGACGGCGCCGCGGCCGAGTGCAACCAAGACATCACGGTGGGCATGGCCTTCGACATCGGCGGCCTCGGTGATCGATCGTTCAACGACGCCGCGGACGCCGGCCTCCAGCAGGCGATCGAGGACGGTCTGGTCTGTGAGGAGAACACCGAAACGAACGAGGCGAACTCGACCGGATCGGACCGTGACCAGAACGTCCAGGCGCTGGCGGACGCAGGCTTCAACCTCGTGATCGGTGTCGGGTTCGCGTTCTCTCCCGGCATCAACACGATCGCTCCGGATTACCCCGACGTGAACTTCATGATCGTGGACGGGTTCGCGACGTGCGGCACGGCGTGCGGTCTCACCAACGACGCCGAGGCGATCGCCAACGTAGCCGACTTCACGTTCAAGGAGCACGAGGGCTCGTTCCTGGTCGGCGCGGCGGCCGCACTGAAGTGCGAGTGCGACACGATCGGCTTCCTCGGCGGGCAGCAGGGCACGGGACTGATCGAGCGCTTCCAGGCGGGGTACGAGGCGGGTGCACAGGCGATCAACCCCGACATCAATGTTCTCGTCGATTACATCGGAGACGACACGACGGCCTTCAACGACCCGGTGAGGGGCGAGGCGCTGTCCACGTCGATGTACGACGACGGCGCCGAGATCATCTATCACGCCGCCGGCGCCTCAGGCGCGGGTCTGTTCAACGCGGCCGTCGACGCGGACAAGCTCGCGATCGGCGTCGACTCGGACCAGTACCTCACGGCGAGCCCGGAACAGCAGCCACTGATCCTCACGTCGATGCTGAAGCGCGTGGATACGGCCGTGTACACGGCGATCCAGCAAACGGGCGACGACTCGTTCGGCGGGAGCCTCGTCTTCGGCTTGGCGGAGGACGGACTCGACTACGCGAAGTCGAACCCCGACGAGCTCACGTCGGACATCCAGGAGCAGCTGGACGAGTTCAAGCAGCAGATCATCGACGGCGAGATCACCGTCCCCGACGCACCTGCGTAGGTCGACGGGAGTGACCGACGAAGGGGCGGGGGGAGGCAACTCCCCGCCCCTCGTCGTTCTCGAAGGGATCACCAAGCGGTTCCCGGGGGTCGTCGCCAACGACGACGTGACGCTCGAGCTGCGCCGCGGTGAGGTCCATGCCCTGATCGGGGAGAACGGCGCCGGCAAGTCCACGCTCATGCGTGTGCTCTACGGCATTTACCCATCGGACTCGGGCCGCATCCTGGTGCGCGGTGAGCTGGTGAAGATCGCGTCGCCGCGCGACGCGATCGCCGTCGGCATCGGGATGGTCCACCAGCACTTCGTGCTGGTGGACCCGTTCACGGTCACCGAGAACGTCATCCTCGGCGAGGAGGGCGGCGCGCGCCTCGACGTCGACGACGCGAACCGGCGCGTCGCCGACCTTGCCGAGCAATACGGCTTCCGCGTCGACCCCGCCCGTCCCGTCGAGGATCTCTCCGTCGGGGAGGAACAGCGTGTCGAGATCCTGAAGGCGCTCTATCGAGGCGTGGAGATCCTGATCCTCGACGAGCCGACCGCGGTTCTCACGCCGCAGGAGACGCGGGACCTCTTCGACAACCTGCGCAAACTGCGCGAGGCCGGCCGAACGATCGTATTCATCAGTCACAAGCTGGACGAGGTGCTCGAGATCGCCGACCGCATCACCGTGCTTCGTCGCGGACGCGTCGTCGGGGAGACGCGTCCGGCCGACACGACCAAGGCCAAGCTCGCGGAGATGATGGTCGGGCGACCGGTGCTGTTCCGCCTGGAGAAGCCGGACGTGACGATCGGAGGCCCGGTGCTCCGGGTCACGGACCTTCGCGGAGAGGGCAAGCTCAACGGCATCAGCCTCGAAGTTCGAAGCGGCGAGATCCTCGGCGTCGCCGGCGTCGAGGGCAACGGACAGCGCGAGCTGGCCGAGACGCTGATCGGGCTGCGCCGGCCGCTGTCCGGGACGATCGAGGTGGATGGGCGAGACATCGCCGGACGCAACGTCGGCGACATCCGGCACGTCGGCGTGAGCTACATCCCCGAAGACCGCCACGAGCAAGGGCTCGTGCTGAGCATGACGCTGTGGGAGAACGCGGTGCTCGGCCGGCAGAACGACCCGCAGTTCGAGGCAGGCCCCGGCGTGCTGCTGATCCGCAAGATCAAGGCGCTCGCCGCTCGGCTGGTCAAGCTGTTCGACGTTCGCGCGCGCAGCATCGACGTCAAGGCTTCGAGCCTGTCCGGTGGCAATCAGCAGAAGCTCGTCCTGGCGCGCGAGCTCGAGGTCGACCCCAAGTTGCTGATCGCCGCGCAGCCGACGCGAGGGCTCGATGTGGGCGCGATCGAGTTCGTGTGGAAGGAGATCCTCGACCAAAAGGCTGCGGGACGCGCGGTGCTGCTGATCTCAGCCGAGCTCGACGAGATCTATGCGCTCGCCGACCGCATCGTCACGCTCTACGAGGGGCGCATCACCGGCGAGTTCGCGCCCGACGCGCCTCCCGAGCAGATCGGCGTGGGCATGCTGGGCGGCGAGAAGCAACCGGTGGCGTCGTGACGACCGAGGGACTCGCCGCACCGGCTGCCATCGTGCGCTCGCGCCCGGCGTGGCTCGACACGCTGCTCGGTCAGGCGCTCGCGCTCGTCGCCTCCCTCGGGATCGCCGTGCTCGCGGGCGCCGTCCTCATCGTCGCGTACGGCGAGAGCCCGGTCGAGGTGTACTCGTCGATCCTCGAGCAGTCGGTGGGGTCGGTCGACGGGATCGGATACGTCCTGGCGATCGCGACGCCGCTGATCTTCTCCGCGCTCGCGGTCGCCGTCCCGTTCAAGGCCGGCCTGTTCAACATCGGCGTCGAAGGGCAGTACATCGTGGCGATGGTCGTGGCGGCCTGGGCGGAGGTCGAGCTCGGGTTCCTTCCGGGACCGTTTCTCATCATCGCGGCCCTCCTTGCGGCGATGCTCGGCGGCATGGCATGGGCGGCGGTACCCGGCGTCCTGAAGGTGACGACCGGTGCCCACGAGGTCGTGACCACGATCATGATGAACGGCATCGCCGTCAGCCTGGTCGGTTGGGCGCTGAACTTCCCGCTCCACTTCGACGACGCTCCGGAAGGTGCGTTCGTCGATCTTCGGACCAACAACTTCCCGGAGCAGGGGCTCGTCGGCGACCTCGGTCGGATGTTCGGTATCACGCAGGGCGCTCACCTGTCGTGGTTGCTGCTGCTGGCGATCGCCGCGTCGTTCGTCGTGTGGTTCCTGTTCCGTCGAACGCGACTGGGTTACGAGGCGCGGGCGGTCGGTGCGTCACCCGGCTCGGCGCGCGCCGGGGGCGCGTCCATCGGCGCGGTTCAGCTGAAGGTGTTCCTCATCTCCGGCGCGCTCGCGGGCCTCGTCGGGATGCAGCAGATCCTCGCCGACCGCGGTCACCTTCCGCAGAACTACATCGTCGCGTTGGGATTCACCGGGATCGCCGTCGCGTTCCTCGGACAGAACCATCCGATCGGGATCGTCTTCGCGGCGATCCTGTGGGGTGTGCTCTCGCGCGGCGAGGTGGCGCTCCAGATCGGGAGCGACGTCCCGCGCGAGTTCGTCATCATCCTGCAGGGCATCCTGATCCTGTCGGTGGTCATCACGTACCAGATCGCCAGGCGCCGGCTCTCGGCGCGTCAGTTGCAGCGCGAGGGCACCGTCGGTGAGCTCGCCGACGCGGCTGCGCCGTCGGACCGCGAGCGGGCCCGTGAAGGCGAGGACCGCGAGTCCGGGGCGTTCGCGCCCGCCGACGACAGGGAGCGCTGATGCCGTTCACGGATATCGCCGTCGCGCTGCAGATCTCGTTCACGTACTTCACGGTGATCTACCTGACGGGCCTCGGCGGTCTGTTCAGCGAGCGCTCGGGCATCGTCAACATCGGCCTCGAAGGGCTGATGATCGTCGGCACCGTGAGCGGCGCCTGGGGGGCGCGGTATTTCACGGACACGCTCGATCTCGGTCAACCGTGGGGACCGATCCTCGGGCTCGTTGCGGGAGCGGCGTTCGGCGCCGCGTTCGCCGGTGTCCACGCCGTCGCGACGATCACGTTCCGCGTCGACCACATCGTGTCCGGTGTCGTGCTCAACCTGGTCGCGGTCGGCCTCGCGCGGTTCCTGTCGCAGGCGTTCTTCGGACAGTCGACGCAGTCTGATCCCGGCGGTCCGCACCTAACCCCGCTCGCGATCCCGGGGCTCTCATCGCTGCCGGGCGGGTTGGATCGCGCGTTTGAGAACCTCTCGCCGGTCGTGATCATCGCCGCGTTGATGGTCTTTCCGGTGTGGTACGCGCTGAACCGACTGCGATGGGGACTCCGTCTGCGAGCATGCGGTGAGAATCCCGAGGCAGCCCGGTCGCTTGGCGTGAACGTCTCCACATACCGGTACCAGGGGGTACTGTTGTCGGGCGCGTTCGCCGGCATGTCCGGCGGGTACCTCGCCGCGGATGTGATCGGCAACTGGCGTGAGGGCCAGACGCTCGGCCTCGGGTTCATCGCGCTCGCCGCGTTGATCCTTTCGAACTGGAACCCGGTCCGCTTGCTGTTCTTCGCGTGGCTGTTCGGGTTCGCGGTGGCGATCCCGCTGCGTCAAGGATTGACAGATTTCTGGCTGATCCGCGATGTGCCGGAGCAGTTCATTCGGATGATCCCGTACATCGTCACGATCGTGGCGATCGCCGGATTCGTCGGACGCGTCCGCCCGCCCGCCGCAGCCGGCCGCGCGTACGAGGGCGCCGGAGGAACCTAGCCGCGTCTTACGTTCCGAACAACCGGTCTCCAAAGTCGCCGAGTCCCGGAAGGATGTATCCGTGGTCGTTGAGCTGCCGGTCGACCGCCGCGGTGAAGATGGGAACGTCGGGATGGTCCGCCTCCATCTTCGCGATGCCTTCCGGCGCGGAGACGACGCACACGAACCGGATCGACGCCGGACGTCCGTCGCGAACGGCGCTCGTCGCCGCCGACCCCGAACCGCCGGTGGCGAGCATGGGGTCGAGGACGAGCACGTGCCGCCCATCGACCGGGGGGAGCTTCCGGTAGTACGACTGCGGCTGCAGCGACGCCTCGTCGCGCTCGAGCCCGATGTAGCCGACGGCGACCTCGGGGAACAGCTCCGTGACGGCCTCGAGCATCCCAAGACCCGCTCGGAGGATCGGCACGGCGACGAGGTCGCCGAGCACCTTCCCCGCGGCGGGCTCCAGCGGCGTGCGAACGTCGACGTCGGTCGTCGGGAGGTCCCGGATCGCCTCGACCGTGAGCACGAGCGCGAGGCGCTTGGCGAGCGTTCGGAACAGCGGCGGGGGAGTCCGCTCGTCCCGGAGCTGGGCGAGCAGGTGCGCCGCGAGCGCGTGGTCGACGACGGTGACCGACACGCGCGGCATCCTAGTCGGCTGGGGGCGGAGCTCTCTCGGACGGTTGCCACGAAGTGCCTGTGCTGGCACGATACGAGCCCCATGGAGGCGTTCGGCGGGTTTCGGTTCCTCTACGGCGGTTGGAGCCCGGCGTAGTCGCCTGAGCCGAACGGAGCAGACGACCCCGGGCCAACAGCCCGGGGTTCTTCGTCTCTCGCGCAAGAAGGCGGACGGATGGTCGTAGTCATGAGGCGCGAGGCCACCGAGGCGGATATCGAGGCCGTCGCGGAACGCGTTCGCGCGGCCGGCGGTGAGGCGTTCGTCTCGCGCGGAACCGTCCACACGATCATCGGGCTCGTCGGCGACACCGATCGCTTCGCGGCGATCGAGTGGAAGCAGATGCCGGGTGTCGATCACGTCATCCAGATCGGCAAGCCGTACAAGATGGTCGCCGCGACGTTGCACCCAGAACCGAGCACGGTCAACGTCGGCGCCACCTCGGTCGGCCGCGGGACGTTCACGCTCATCGCCGGTCCCTGCGCGGTCGAGAGCGACGAACAGGCGCTTATCGCAACGAAGGCCGCGCGCGCGGCCGGCGCAACGATCCTTCGCGGCGACGTCTACAAGCCCAGGACGTCGCCGTATTCCTTCCAGGGCCTCGGCGAACGCGGGCTGGAGATCCTCGAGGAGTGCCGGCGCCAGACGGGCCTGCCGATCGTCGTGGAGGTCGTCGACGTGTCACACGTTCAGCGCATCGCGGAGGTCGCCGACTGCATCCGGGTTGGCACGCGGAACGCGCAGAACTTCGAGCTTCTCAAGGAGGTCGGTCTCACCAATCGTCCCGTGATGCTGAAGCGCGGGCTGGCGATGACGATCGACGAGTGGCTGCAGGCCGCCGAGTACGTCGCACAACGTGGCAACTCGCAGATCATCCTGTGCGAGCGGGGGATCAGGACGTTCGAGCCGTCCACGCGCAATACGCTGGACCTCGCCGGGATGGCGGTCGCGCAGGCCGAGTCGCACCTGCCGGTGATCGTCGATCCGTCGCACGCGGTGGGCAAGCGCGCGCTCGTCGCTCCCATGGCTCGGGCGGCAATTGCCGCCGGAGCCGACGC
>CALGFI010000013.1 GCA_937881155.1 uncultured bacterium
CTTCACTGTGAGCGGGGCGGACGCCAACGAGATGGCGATCCAGCTCGCGCGGAGCTACCACGTCGAGCGCGGCGAGCCCGAACGGTGGCAGGTGATCTCTCCGGCGCAGGCATACCACGGGCCCACCATGCAGACGCTCGCGCTCACCGGACGACCTGGCTTGCATGGCCCGTTCGACCCGTACCTGCCGAAACACCTCCACATCCCGCCGAGCACGTGGCGGTTCGACCCGTCCGGTCAGGCGGCGCTCGACGCGCTCGACGCGGTGATCGACGAGGCCGACGGCAAGGTCTCGGCGTTCTTCTGCGAACCGATCAGCGCCGCCGCGCTCCCGGCGTACACGCCGCCGGTCCGGTTCTGGGAGGGACTCGCGGAACGGCGTGAACGCCATGGGTTCCTCGTCTGCTTCGACGAGGTCGTCACCGGCGTGGGGCGAACGGGACGATGGTTTGCCGGGGCGGCAACGGCGTGCCCGCCGGACATCATCGCTGCGGCAAAGGGCCTCGGCGCGGGGTACGCCGCGATCGGAGCCGTCCTCGTGCGCGATCGTGTGTACGACGCGATCGCGAACGGCTCCCGGAAGTTCACCCTCGGGCACACGTGGGACGGCGCGCCGCTCTCGTGCGCCGTCGGTCTGGCCGTGCTGAACGTGCTCAGGTCGGAAGGCCTGATCGAACGCGTCGCGGATCGCGGACCCCGTCTACGGGAGGAGCTCGAGAGTTCGATCGGGGACGTCGCGATGGTCCGCGAGGTTCGCGGCCACGGCTACCTGCTCGGCGTGTCGTTCGTCGACCCCCGCGACGGCGAGAGCTTCTTGCCGCGCGAACTGCGGGTCGGCGGCCGCATCGACGAGGCGGCGTTCGAGCACGGACTGATCACGTTGTCCACGCAGCCGACCCGCGACGGCTACGCCGCCGACCAGACCCTGTTCGCGCCGGCGTTCACCGCGACCGACGACGACTTGGACGAGATGGTGTCGCGGTTCGCCGACACCGTCCACCATGTGGCCAAGGAGATCGAGGCGGAGCTGGGGATGCTCTCGCCGACGGGAGGTTCCTAGATGGGCTCGACCGACCAACGCAAGCTGCGCGCGCTGATCCTTCAGCACGAGGATCCAACCCCGCCGGGTTACGTCATGGAGTGGCTCCACTCACACGACGCCGAGATCGAGATCCTCCGGATCGACCTCGACGACCGCGAGATCGACCCGACCGACTACGACCTCATCGTCTCGCTCGGATCGGAGTACGCAGCCTTCGACGACACGAAGCCGTTCGTCGTCCGCGAGGCGACGCTGATGCGCCGAGCAGTCGACGATGACGTACCGATCCTGGGTTTGTGCTTCGGCGGACAGCTGCTCGCTCGCGTCCTCGGAGCTGACAACTACAGGGGCGAGATCGCCGAGATCGGCTGGCTCCCCGTGCGGAGCGAGGACGCGCAGCTCGTTCCGGAAGGGCCGTGGTTCCAGTGGCACTTCGACACGTTCACCGAGCCACCCGGCGCGACGGTCATCGCAACGACCGACGCTGGACTGCAGGCGTTCGTCGCGGGCCGGTCGCTCGGACTGCAGTTCCACCCCGAGGTGACCACGGACATCATGGACGAGTGGGTCCGCGTGTACCGCCATGAACTGGACGGCGACGGTGTCGACCCCGATGCGCTCCTGGAGGAGACCAAACGGCTTGCGGACGCGAGCCGGCGGAACGCCCTGCAGCTGTTCGAGCACTTCTACAGCGATGTGGCGAAGCTCGATGAACGCGCCGACGCCACCGACGAGCGCGCGGCGGGCTGACTCGGAGAGCCACGAACGTGACCGGGACGATCACATCCGACCGAACGAGCGTCTTCCCGCGATTCCTCGACCTTCCGTACCCGAACGTCGAACGCGGCGAAGGCGTCTGGCTCGTCACCTCCGACGGCGAGCGCGTCATCGACGCGTCGTCCGGCGGCGCGATGGTGACGTGCCTCGGGTACGGCGTTCCCGAGATCGTCGCCGCGGCCGCCGAGCAGGCCGATCGCATCGCGTACTTCTACAACCACCACTTCACGAGCGAACCTGCCGAGCGCTACGCCGACCGTCTGCTCGAGGTCGCCGCCCCAGAGATGGCGCGGGTGCGGTTCGTCTCGGGAGGTTCGGAGGCGAACGAGACCGCCCTGCAGCTGGCTCGCCTGTACCAGGTAGAACGCGGCGAGCCCGAGCGGTGGCGGGTGATCTCGCCGGCACAGAGCTACCACGGGTCGACGATGGGAACGCTCGCCCTGAACGGTAGAAGCGCCGTGCAGGAGCCCTACGCCCCGTATCTGGCGAACCACCTGCACATCTCGCCGAGCACGTGGCGGTTCGATCCGTCGGGCGAAGCGGCGCTGCGCGAGCTCGACCGCGCGCTCGAAGAGGCGCAGGGCACGGTCGCCGCGTTCTTCTGCGAACCGATCAGCGCGGCCGCGCTCCCCGCCTACTCACCGCCGGATGCGTTCTGGCTGGGACTCGACGAACGGCGCCGGGAGCACGGGTTCCTCGTTTGCTTCGACGAGGTCGTCACGGGTTTCGGCCGAGTGGGGAGTTGGCTCGCCGCTCACCAGCTGCCGATCGAGCCCGACATCGTCGCGGTCGGCAAGAGCCTCGGCGCCGGGTACGCACCGCTCGGCGGCGTGATGTGCCGTCGGCACGTCTACGAGGCGATCGAGGCCGGCTCCGGAGAGTTCGACCTCGGCCACACCTGGGACGGAGCGCCGCTCTCGACGGCGGTCGGTCTCGCGGTCCTCGACGCGATGGTCGAGAAGGGGCTGGTCGACCGCGTTCGCGAACACGGACCGCGTCTGCGAGAGGATCTCGAGGCGGCGGTCGGTTCCTTGGAGATCGTCCGCGAGGTTCGCGGCCGCGGGTTCTTGCTCGGCGTCGAGCTCGTCGATCCCCGCGACGGCGGCTCCTTCCTGCCGGTCGAGCTCCAGGTCGACGAGCTGGTCGATCAGATCGCGTTCGAGCACGGCGTGCTCGTGACGTCGACCCATCCGCAGGCGGACGGGATGGCCGGCGATCAGGTCCTCCTTGCGCCGGCGTACGTGAGCACCGACGACGATCTCTCTCAGATGATCGAGCGCTTCTCTGCGGCCCTGAACGTCGTCGAGAGGAAGATCAAGGCCGCCCTGTGACCACGCGCGAGGAGTTCGTCCTGCTCGGCGTTCCCGACGTACACGGCCAGATCCGGGGGAAGGCGCTTCGGCCGGACGCGTTCGAGACCGCCGTCGAGCGCGGCACCGTGATGACGGACCTGATCCTCGGGCTCGATCCGGTGGACGCGCCGATCACCGACTACGAGCGGTTCGGCATCAAGACGGGCGCGGCCGATCTGATCGTTCGCCCCGACGCCGACACGTTGCGCGAGCTCACGTGGCGGCCGGGGTGGCGCGTGTGTCTCGCCACGCCGAGTTGGCCCGACGGTTCGCCGTGTGAGCTCTCATCACGCGAGGTCTTCCGCTCCGTCGTCCACGACGTCTCGTCGCTCGGGTACGAGGTGATGTCGGCGATCGAGTACGAGATCCGGATCTGGGACGCGCAGGGCGGGCCGACCTCGACGGGCATCAGCTACTCGCTTCAGGAGATCGGCGGCTACGAGGGATTCCTGGCCGACCTCGTTCCCGCGCTCGAGAGCCTCGGGATCGAACTGTCGGCGGTTCACACCGAGGCGGGGCCCGGCTTGCTCGAGCTCAACGTGAAGCCGCGACGCGGGATCGCCGCGGCCGACGATGCCGCGCTGTTGAAGTTCGGGGTCAAGCACGTCGCCGCGTCACGCGGGCTCCGCGCCAGCTTCCTGGCGAAG
>CALGFI010000014.1 GCA_937881155.1 uncultured bacterium
CATGGCGTACTCGTCATCGCCGACGAGGTGATGACCGGCTTCGGTCGGACCGGCCGATGGTTCGGGGTCGACCACTGGGACGTTCGGCCGGACATCGTCGTCGCCGGCAAGGGCTCGACGAGCGGGTACTGGCCGTTCGGCTTCGCCGCGTGCGCCGGAGATGTGTTCGACATCGTTCGCCGGAACGGCTTCATCCACGGGTTCACGTGGTCCCACAACGGAACCGGCGCCGCCGTGGCGCACGCGACGCTCCGCCGACTCCGGGGCGACGGCCTGATCGAGGCGAGCGCGCGCCAGGGCGAACGACTGCTCAAGGAGCTCACCGCGGCGCTCGGCGACGAGGCGATGGTGGGAGACGTTCGGGGCCTCGGCCTGATGATCGGGATCGAGCTCGTCGCGGACCGCTCGTCCAGGGCGCCGTTCCCGCGCTCACGCCAGACGACCGAACGCGTCCTCGCCGCGGCGAGGGAACGCGGGCTGCTGCTCTACTCGAGCGTCGGACACGTCGACGGTGACGGCGACCTGCTGATGCTCGGACCTCCGTTCACCATCACCGACGAGGAGAGCGGCCTCATCGTCGAGCGCACGGCCGACGCCATCGCCGCCGTCGCCACGTCGGGGTGAGCGGCCGAGCGGGCCTCGTCGTCTGCCCCGAGGCCCGGATCTACGACCACGGTCCGGCTCATCCTCTCCGACCACAGCGAGTGCTCTACACGTGGCAGCTCATCGAAGCGTGCGGCCTGCTCGCGCGCCCCGACGTCGTGAGCCTCGAGTGTCGCTCGGCGGATGACGCCGAGCTCGAACTCGTCCACACCGCGGAGTTCGTCGACGCGACGCGCCGAGCAGGGCACGGCGAGGACGGCGACTGGCAGCAGTTCGGCTACGGGCCGGGCGACAACCCGATCTTCCCGCAGATGCACGAGGCCGGTGCGCTCGTCGCGGGTGCGTCCATCGTCGCGGCGAGCGCGACCTTCGATGGCACCGTCGCTCACGCGTTCAACGCGGCTGGCGGTCTGCACCACGCGATGCCGTCGCGAGCCTCGGGCTTCTGCGTGTACGACGATCCCGCCGTTGCGATCGCGTGGCTCCTGCGCGAAGGCGCCGAACGTGTTGCTTACGTCGACGTCGACGTGCATCACGGCGACGGCCCGCAGGCGATCTTCTACGACGATCCTCGCGTCCTCACCGTCTCGCTGCACGAGTCCGGCGCGTACCTGTTCCCGGGCACCGGCTTCGAGGAAGAGCGAGGAGCCGGCGATGCGGTCGGGACGAAGGTGAACGTCCCGCTTCCACCCGGCGCAACGAACGAGGCGTGGCTCACTGCGTTCCGTACGATCGTGCTCCCCGTCGTGCGCGCGTTCGAGCCGACGATGCTCGTGACCCAGCTCGGCTGCGATACGCACGCCGGCGACCCGCTCGCGCACTTGCGGTTGACGACGCGTGCGTACCGCGAAGCCGCCGCCGAGCTGCACGCGCTCGCGCACGAGGTGACGGAAGGACGGTGGCTCGCGACCGGCGGCGGCGGCTACCTGTGGGCCGACGTCGTTCCTCGCGCCTGGACGCTCTACTTCGCCCAGATGTGTGGAGCCGCGCTCGAGGACGCTCTGCCCGAGTCCTGGATCGAGACGGTGGAGCGTGAGGTGGGCCGCGAGATCCCGGTGACGTTCACCGACCCACCGATCGAAGGCGATCGCCTGGATCCAGAGACGGACCGGACGATCGAGCGCGTTCGGCGCCGGGCGTTCCCCGAGTTCGGGATCGCGCCGTAACCCGCATCATCGACGGAACCGCCGAACGGCCACGCCGACGCCCCAGCGATACAGCGGCGGCGTCAGCACGCGGAACGCCTGCAGCGCCGACGGCCACCTGGGAACGGAGATCTCCGGCGCGATGTCCTTCCGGACGACGTCGACGATCACGCGCGCCACACGGTCGGCATCGACGAGCAACCATCGCGGCGTCTGGTGCTGTGGGAACCCCTCGGTCTTCGAAAGCCAGGGGTTCACCGTCGTGACCAGGATCCCGCTCGACGCGAGCTCGTAATTGAGCGCCTCGCTGAAGGCGACGACCGCGTGCTTCGTCGCGCCGTACACGGCCAGGCCCGGCGTTGCGAGCCGGCCCGCGATCGAGGCGACGTTCACGACGTGCCCTCGTCCTGCCTCCAGCATCGTCGGCAGGAACGCCTTCGTCGTCAGCACGACGCCGAGGAGGTTCGTCCGGATGAGCCGTTCGAGGAACCCCGGATCCTGGTGCTCGACCGGCCCCGCCCCGGCGATCCCGGCGTTGTTCACGAGCACGTCGCACCGGCCGAAGGCGTCCAGGACGCGATCACGCAACGAATCGATATCGGATCGCTCGGTGACGTCGCACCGAACCGCGAGAACGGTGCTCCCCGCTCGCTCGAGCCGCTCCGCGAGCTCGAGAAGACGGTCCTCGCGCCGCGCAGCGACCGTGACCCGAGCGCCGGCGCGAGCGAACCGCACCGCAGCGAGCTCGCCGAACCCCGACGACGCTCCGGTGATGACGACTACGGCGTCGCGAAGCTCCATCGCACCGGAAGCGTACGTTCACTTCCGTACCATGGATGTGAGATGGACGTCATCGAACGACACGCCGCGCGCCTCCCGCGAATCGACGACCGTTGGACGACGCGCGACGTCGACCATGACGAGCTCGTGCGCGGGTTGCTCGACGGCCGCATCGCGGGCGAGGAGATCAGTCACCCGCTCGACAACGTGCTCGGCAACATCCATCTTTTGATCGCCGGCGACCCCGACAAGCAGTTCGGGATGTCGGGCCTGGGGACGTTCTCGGAGTCCGAGGTACTCGAGCTCGTGGCGACCGCGGCGGGGTTCGAACCGGAAGAAGGCGTTCGCAGCGGTCCCGTTCCCGTTGATCCGGTACGCGTTCTCGCCGCCTGCGAGGAGGTCGGCGACCGTCTCACGCTCGCCGCCGAACGCGGCGAGCGGATGGTGCTGGCGACGGGGCATCCGGTCGGTCTCGCCCACCTCTACATGGCGATCGGCCGCGAGATGCGCTCCCGCGGTGTAGACGTGCTGCGTCCCGCCGACGGCCGTCGATGGCACGACCCCGACCGCGACCATCCGTGGCAGATCCGCTACCTCGACGGGCTCGCGGTGCTCACCGATCAGGCCAGCGCGCGCCACACGCACTCGCCCGACGCGATGAACCGGATCCTCGACGCCGAGACGCCGGACCTCGTCTTCGCGGACCACGGCTTCGCCGGCGCGGCGATCGAACGGGGCGTGGACACCCTCGCCATCGCCGACGTGAACGATCCGGCGCTCGTCGTGGCGCGGGCGCAGGGACGATGCGGGCCGGTGATCGTCATGGACGACAACGTCAGCCCCGAGTCGTACTGGCCATGCTTCCAGGCGATCGTCTCCCGTATCCCCTGACATTCGGGGGCGGCGGCCCGCTCAGTAGGATGTCCGAACCTTGAACGATCCGACCCAGAGGCACGGCTCGAACGCGTGAACGTCATGACCGGACCGATCGACCACAAGACGACCTCATGCCAGCCCGGACTGGGGATCCGGGGTAGCACAGCGAGCGAAGCGAGCGTTGTGCGAACCCCCGACCCGAGTGGGGAGCTGACGGCGTAGGCACACGGCAGGCACGCGTGCGAACGGGCCTCCGGGACCGAGAACCCGGAGGCGGACGTGAACGAGTACGAAGCGCTCGTCGACGACGCGGTGCGCACCAAGCACACCGTCGTTCTCGTCGGAGGGCTCGACACCGGCAAGACTTCGCTGTCGCGCAACGTGCTCACGGCCGCAGTCGAGGCGGGTCGGCCCGCCGCGCTGCTCGATGCCGACGTGGGTCAGAAGACCGTGGGCCCGCCCGCAACGGTCACGCTGAAGATGGTTCGCTCGGCGGCTGACCTCGAACCCGGGAGCCTCGCGGTGGCCGACGAGATGTCGTTCGTCGGGTCGACGTCGGCACAGGGCCACCTGCTTCCCGTCGTCGCGGGGGTCGCCGGGCTCCATCGCCGCGCGAAAGACGAGGGCGCCGATCTGATCGTCGTCGACACGTCGGGGCTCGTGTCGGGCATCACCGGACAGGTCCTCAAGTATCACAAGGTGGAGCTGCTCCAGCCGGACCTCGTCGTCGGATTGCAACGGGGCGAAGAGCTCTTGCCGCTCCTCGGCGTGATCCAGCGGTTCTTTCCCACGCAGGTGGTTCCCCTCGGCGTGCATCCGGACGTTGTTCCGACGACGGTCGACCGTCGCGCGGACAACCGCGAGCGCGCCATGCGGGCCTACTTCTCGGGCGAGCTGCACCGGTTCCGTGTCAAGCCGACGGTGTTCATGCCGGCGCTCCCTCCGCTGTTCGACGTACCGAAGCTGCACCGCATGCTGGTCGGGCTGTCGAACGGCGCGGGCGCGTACACGGGTCTCGGCTACCTCGAGTACACCGAGGACGAGGGAGTCCTGCGATTGATCTCGCCGGTGGCGGCGGGGCCGAAGGCGCTTAGACTGGGCTCCGTCCGGCTCGACGAGAACCTCCGCGCCAAGCGAGTCGACCTGCGGAACCTGTTCGGGTCGGAGTAACCCCGACGAAAGACAGAAGGGAACGCGCGTGCCGTCGTTGATCAAGAAGCGCCGCAAGAAGATGCGGAAGAAGAAGCACAAGAAGCTGCTCAAGAAGACCCGCTGGCAGCGGCGGCAGCAGGGCCGCTAGCTCGAAGAACGCTC
>CALGFI010000015.1 GCA_937881155.1 uncultured bacterium
AGCCGAGCCGCGTGAACTCTGCGCTCGACGGCCTCCGCCGCCGGATTGCGGCGCGGTTCGGCCTCGCGCGTGAAGGCGAGTGGACGTTCGTGTGGATGGTGGAGCCGCCGCTGTTCGAGTGGGGTGAAGAGGAGGGGAAGTGGGTCTCGGTGCACCATCCGTTCACCGCGCCGGCGAGCGACGACCTCGATCCGCACACGGCCACGTCCCGCGGTTACGACCTGGTGTTGAACGGGTTCGAGCTCGGCGGCGGGAGCATTCGCATCCATCGCCAGGAGGTACAACACCGAGTGTTCGAGGTGCTCGGTCTGTCCGACGAGGAGATCGAGGAGAAGTTCGGCCACATGCTGACTGCGTTCCGCTACGGCGCGCCGCCGCACGGCGGGATCGCCATGGGGATCGATCGCCTGGCGATGCTGATGGCGAGGAAGGAGACTCTCCGCGACGTTACGGCCTTTCCGAAGTCCCAGTCCGGCGCCGATCCGCTGACCGGCGCGCCGTCGCCGGTCACGGAGGAGCAGCTGCGCGAGCTGGGCATCGCCGTCATCGCGCAGCCGGAGGACGACTGATGGACGAGCTCAACGCCCGCGACGTCGAGATCCTCACCGGGCCGAACTACGGGACGTTCGTGACGATGAACGCCGACGGATCGCCGCACGCCACGATCACATGGGTGGACGCCGCGGATGGAAACGTGTTGATCAACACCGCGCAGGGCAGGGTGAAGGACAGGAACGTTCGCGCGAACCGCCGCGTCGCCGTCGCGGTGCTGCCCGACGGTGACGCGTACGACTGGATCTCGGTCATCGGGACCGTCATCGACATCGAGACCGGTGACAGGGCCGAACGTCACATCGACGCGCTGAGCCACCGCTACGACGGCCACGGGTATTCGTACACGCCGGGCCAGGTCCGCGAGATCCTCACGATCCGCCCCGACCGCGTCATCCGTTACAAGACCTGACACCGTGAGCGACGTTCCCCTCGCCGCGCGGATCCGCCCGCGGAGCTTCGACGAGTTCGTGGGTCAAACGCACCTCATCGGGCCGGGGAAGGCGCTGACCCAGCTGATCGAGGGCGGACACCTCCCGTCGGTCGTGCTGTGGGGTCCAGCCGGTACGGGGAAGACGACGCTCGCGTACCTGCTCGCGGACGCCGTCGGTGCCGAGCTCGTGCAGCTATCGGCCGTGTCGTCCGGCGTCGCCGACGCTCGCAAGGTGATCGAAGGAGCCAGGGGCGGCATGTTCCGAACGGTGCTCTTCGTCGACGAGGTGCACCGCTGGTCGAAGGCCCAGCAGGACGTCCTGCTTCCCGCGGTAGAGGAGGGAACGGTCACGCTGATCGGCGCGACGACGGAGAACCCCTACTTCTCGCTCGTCACGCCGCTGCTGTCGCGCTCGATCCTGATGCGGCTCGAGCCGCTCGGCGACGAGGACGTGAGGACGCTGCTGAAGCGGGCGTTCACCGACGAGGACCGAGGCCTCGGCAAGATGGGCGTCGAGATCTCCGATGAGGCGCTCTCGCACCTGATCGAGGTGGCGGGCGGCGACGCGCGCGTCGCGCTGACGGGACTGGAGGCGTCCGTTCTGGCCGCTCGCGCCGCGGGAGAGGACGCCGTCACGCTCGACCTGGCCGCGGACGCGGTCCAGAAGAAGGCCATCGTCTACGACCGGCAGGGCGACGCGCACTACGACGTGATCTCCGCGTTCATCAAGAGCATCCGGGGCTCCGATCCGGACGCGACGCTGTTCTGGCTCGCGCGGATGCTCGAGGCCGGGGAGGACGCGCGCTACATCGCGCGGCGGATGGTCGTGCACGCCAGCGAGGACATCGGCCTGGCCGACCCGCGCGCGCTGCAGATCGCGGTCGCCGCCGCGCAGGCGGTCGAGTACGTAGGTCTCCCCGAGGCGCGACTGAACCTCGCCGAAGCGGCCATCTACCTCGCGCGGGCGCCGAAGTCGAACAGCGTGATCGTCAGCCTGGGGAAGGCGCAGGAGGACGCGGCGACGAGCGACCCGGTCCCGCTCCACCTGCGGGACGCGCACTACCCGGCGGCCAAACGGCTCGGTCACGGGAAGGGGTACAAGTACCCGCACGAGTACCCGGGACGGCGGGTCGAGCAGCAGTACCGCCCCACTCGCTTCGAGGGCAACCGCTACTACGAGCCCTCGGGTGAGGGGGAGGAAACCTGATCGCGCGGGCACGAGCCGTCGGAACCGCGTCGCTGGATATGATGCCCCGACCTTCACCGAGGAGACGCCATGATCGCTGCGCTCGACGGAGGCGACGTCGCACTCATCGTCCTTTCGGCGTTCTGGGGACTGCTCGTGCTGTTCCTGTGCGTCGTCCTGCTGAACACATTCCGCGTGCTCGAGAGCACCAAGCTGCTGATCGACGGGATCCGCGAGGAGACCGTGCCGCTCTTGACCGAGGTCCGCGGCTCCGTCGAGCGCACCAACCGCGAGCTCGACCGGGTCGACGGCATGCTGATCAGCGCCGGAGAGATCGTGCAGCGCTTGTCGCGGCTGAGTGGGCTCGTCGAGCGTGCCGCGACCGGGCCGCTCGTCAGAATCATCTCCGTCGGCGCCGGGGTCCGGCGGGCCGCCAGCCGTTTCGGCGGCAAGAAGCCCAAGCCCTGACCGTGAGGGCGTCGTCTCCGCCGTGCTGAGACGGGCGTTCTGGATCGCGCTCGGCATCGGCGCGGGCGCCGCCGGCGCGATCATGACGATGCGATTCGCCCGTCGCCAGGCCCGCAAGGTCGCTCCGGCCACGCTTGCCCGGGAGGCGCGCGGCGGGATCATGGACATCGCGAAGCTGTTCTCCGAGGCGATCGAGGAGGGCAAGGCGGCGATGCGCGAGACCGAGGACGAGCTCAGCCGCGACTGAACCGGTCGGCCGGGGAACGAAGCTCGCTTCGCCCGCTCGCTTTCTTGCGCTGCCCGGACCCCTCGTACACTCACGTTTGGATGGAAGGTCGTGAGATCCGCGAGTCGTTCCTGCGCTTCTTCGAGGAGCGTGGGCACAAGCGCGTCCCCTCGTCGTCGCTGATCCCGCCGCCCGAATCGGGGCTGCTCCTCACCAACGCCGGGATGAACCAGTTCATCCCGTACTTCCTCGGGCATGCCCAGGCGCCGTTCCCGCGCGCCGTCACCGCGCAGAAGGTGTTCCGGGCGCTCGACATCGACAACGTCGGTCACACCGCGCGGCATCTGACCCTGTTCGAGATGCTGGGGAACTTCTCGTTCGGCGACTACTTCAAGAAGGAGTCGTGCGCCTGGGGGCTCGAGCTCGTCACGCAGGTGTGGGGCATCGACCGAGACCGCATCTGGGTGACGGTGTTCGAGACCGACGACGAGACGGTCGACATCTGGCAGGACCTCGGCATCCAACGCGATCGGATCGTGCTCCGCGGCGTGGCCGACAACTACTGGTGGACGCACGCGGCCGGACCGGCGGGGCCGTGCTCCGAGATCTACGTCGACCGCGGCGAGCGGTACGGCCCCGAGGGGGGACCCGCCGTCGACGAGGAGCGGTACGTCGAGATCTGGAACCACGTGTTCATGCAGGACGAGGTCGACGACGCGATGTCGATCGTCCAGGAACTGCCGGCCAAGAACATCGACACGGGCTCGAGCCTCGAGCGGGTGGCGATGGTCCTCCAGGACGTCGACAACATCTTCGAGACCGATCTGATCCGACCGCTGCTGGCCGAGGCGGAGTCGGTGTCGGGGCGCGCGCACGGTGCCGACGACAAGACCGATGTGTCGCTCAAGGTGATCGCCGAGCACGGGCGCGCCACGGCGTTCCTCATCGCCGACGGTGTGCAACCCTCGAACGAGGGTCGGGGATACATCCTGCGCCGGATGCTTCGGCGGGTCGTGAGCCACGCCCGTCGCCTCGGCGTCGACCGTCCGGTGATGCAGCCGATCGTGTCACGCGTCGTCGACCTGTTCGGTGACGCCTACCCCGAGCTCATCGAGAACCGCGCGTACATCGAGCAGGTGGCGACGTCCGAGGAGGAGCGCTTCGCGTCGACGCTTCGGCAGGGGATGACGCTGTTCGAGGGCGAAGTCGGCCGGGCAAAGGGACGCATCCAGGGCGACGTCGTGTTCAAGCTCCACGACACCTACGGCTTCCCCAAGGAGCTGACGCGCGAGCTCGCCGAGGACGCCGGGCTCGAGATCGACGAGTCGCGTTTCGAAGAGCTCATGGCCGAGCAGCGTGAGCGGGCGAAGCGCGCGGCGAAACGTGGGCGCGCCGAGGAGCAGCTCGCCGAGGTCGCAGCCGAGACGGGGAAGACGGAGTTCGTCGGGTACGAGCGTCTCGAGAGCGACGGACGTCTGGTCGCGCTCCTGTCGGACGGCGGCCGGACGTCGGACGTCCACGAGGGACAGGAGGTCCGGTTCGTCCTGGACCGGACGCCGTTCTACGCGGAGTCGGGCGGACAGATCGGGGACCAGGGGATCGTTCGAGCGCCCGGCGGGGTGATCCGCGTGACCGACGCGCAGTTCGGACCGGGCGACGTGATCGTGCACACCGGCGTCGTCGATTCCGGCGAGATCCACCAGGGCGAGGAGGTCCACGGTGAGGTCGACGTCGGGCGTCGCGAGGCGACGGCGCGCTCGCATACCGCGACGCACATCGTCCACTGGACGCTCCGGCACATCCTGGGAGAACACGCGCGGCAGGCGGGTTCGCTCGTCGCGCCCGGCCGGCTGCGGTTCGACTTCCCGCACCACTCCTCGGTGCCCCGCGACGTGCTCGAGCAGGCCGAGGAGCTCGCGAACAGCAAAACCGCGGACGACGACCAGGTCACGATCTACGAGACGACGTTCGACGAAGCGAAGAACCAGGGCGCGATCGCACTGTTCGGCGAGAAGTACGGCGACTTCGTGCGCGTCGTGGAGGTCGGCGACTACTCGGTCGAGCTCTGCGGCGGCACCCACGTTCATCACACCGGTCACGTGGGGACGATCAGGCTCCTCGGTGAGGGCTCGATCGGCGCAGGGATGCGCCGCGTCGAAGCGGTCGTCGGCCCCGATGCGCTCCGCGAGATCAACATGGAGCGCGAGTTGCTCCAGGCCGTCGCCCAGGCGCTCGGCACCGACCCGACGAACGCCGCCGAGCGCGCCCGTCAGCTCGTCGAGCGCGTGAAGCAACTCGAGAGCGCGCGGGGAAAAGAGGATCGCGAGCGCCGTCGGGAGCGCGCGTCCGACATCACGGCATCGGCGCGCGAGGTCGGCGGCGCCAAGCTCGTTGTCGCGAGCGAGGACGCCGAGGCCGACGCGCTGCGAGCGCTCGCGCAGGAGGTGGCGAACCGTCTGGAGAACGAGGGCGGCGCGGCGGTCGTGCTCGGCACCGGCCGCGGAGGAAAGGCGCTGCTCGTGGGCGCGGCGTCGAGCAACCTGGTATCGCGAGGGGTCACGGCGCCTGCGCTCCTCGAGCCGGCCGGGAAGATCGTCGGCGGGAGCGCCGGCGGCAAGCCGAACCTCGCCTTCTCGGGCGGCCCGAGGGGCGACGCCTACAACGAGGCGTTGGACGCCATCGAGCCGCGGCTGAAGGAGCTCCTCGCCCAACGTGACTGAGCGGGGCCGAGTTCTCGGTCTCGATCTGGGAGATGCGCGAATCGGCGTGGCCATCTCCGACGACGACCGCCGCCTCGCCGTCCCTCTTGGAACAGTCAGGACGGGCGCGCCTGGGGACGTGAAGGCGATCGCCGAGCTCGTCCGAGAAAACGACGTGACGCTCCTCGTGGTCGGACATCCCCTCAACATGTCTGGGGAAGCGGGTGAGCGCGCCCATCACGCCGAGCGCTTCGCCAACGCGCTCACCGGGTTCCTGCAGATCCCCGTCGTGCTCCATGACGAACGGCTCTCGTCGGTGGAGGCCGATCGGGCGCTCCGCGAGTCCGGAGCCGGTGGGCGGGAACGCCGCCGTTCGATCGACCGGTCCGCCGCAACGGTGATCCTCCAGTCGTGGCTCGACGCGCACCGGCGTTGAAGCGCGCTCGTTGGCGGATCCGAAGCTGCCGTTGTCGACCGCGGTTTCAGATTGCCTGCATGAGATCGAGCGACGAACCCG
>CALGFI010000016.1 GCA_937881155.1 uncultured bacterium
CGAGCGCTCTGAACGCATTCGTTCGTCGCGTGTCGAACCGGTCGTCCTCCTCGTCGTCGCCACGCTATTCGTTGCCATCTCGCTCCCCGTCGTCCTTCGCGGCGCGCCGCTCGCGGACGACTTCGTGAACTGCCTCGAGCCGCAGCGTGTCGGGCTGTCATCGGCGCTGGGTGATTCGCTGGACCGTCTCGGAGTCCTGCGGAAGGCGCATCTGCTCGAGATCGTCGTCACCACCGGCGTGTGCCAGAACCTTCCGTTCGGGTTCGCGATCGCGGTACCGCTCGTGCTGACACTCACGGTCGCGGTGCTTCTCCGCGGTCTGCTCCGAGACCTAGGGGCCGCTGCTCCGTGGCCGGAGATCGCGGCGGCGCTCTGGTTGTTGCAGCCGCTCGGGATGGAAGCCGCGCTCTGGCCGGCGGCCATGCACGTCCCACTCGGGCTCGCGCTTGCGCTCGCCGCGCTGCGATTGCACCGCAATGGTAACTATGTCTGGGGTTCGCTCGCCGTCGTCGGTGCCTTCCTTTCGGTCGAGCAGGTGATCCTGGCGCTCCCGCTTGCGGTGTGGTTGACGGTACCGGCAGACCGGCGACGTACAGCGCTCGCGTCGACGTTGGCGGTCATCGTCGTGCTGGCCGTCCTCGTGGTCGCGTGGCCGGGTGACGATCCGCGATTGCAGGCGTCGCTCTCGGAGCGCGTGTCGAGCGCTGTTGGCGATCCCGCGTTCCTCCCCCGGTTCGCCGCTGTGGGCCTCGGCGTGCAGTCCATCCCGCTCGCGATCCTGTGGTCGTTCCCCGTGGGGATTGGCGTCCTCGCCGCCGGAGGGCTCGTCGGGTGGCGTCTTGCGCATGATGGCGTCGCGCCTCGGCCGGCTCGGGCCGACCGGCGCGCCGTCGTGCGGACCTTCCTCGGAGGACTCCTTCTCGTGGCGACGATCAACGCACCGATCGTCTTCAACGTGCCGCAGCAGGGCTCTCCGCGCCTCTTCGCACCGACGTGGCTCGTCCTCTGTGGCGTCGTGGGAACGGTCATGCCACGCGTACGCGTCCGGAGACCGCGAGCGTGGGGCGCGTTGGGAGGCGTATTCGCCGCCGCGGCCCTCCTGTCGCTGGCGCTCAGCGTTTGGGTCCGCGTCGAGAGCGCGGGGTTCACCGAATCGGCGTCGCGACAGATCGCCGCGGAGATCTCCCAGGACACCGACGTCGGCGTGTGCGGCGTCACGCGCACGGTGGTCGACCCTGCCCCGAGGGGTGCGTTCTTCGTCCACGAGTTCGTCTATAGCTGGGCGGCTCGCGAGGCGGTCGAGTACTACACGGGCGAGCGTGCTGACTTCTCGCTCGCGGGGGAACTGTGGGCGACCCCCTGTCCCAGCCCGGACGTGGATCGCGTCTTCGCGTTCGACGATCTCGTGGCGACGTGGCGAGCCGGTGAGTGAGCGTTCGGTCGCGGCCGACGTCACGGTCGTCATCCCCACCGTGGGGCGGATGCTGCTCGAGGGGTGCCTGGACTCGATCGCAGCGGGCACGGTGTGGCCGAGCGAGGTCGTCGTCGTCGATCAGAGCCAAACCAACCTGATCGTTCCCTGGGTCGAACGCCTGCAACTCGCTGGTCTGTCAGTCACGCACGTCCGATCGGACGAGTCGGGCATCGCCGCTGCGACGAACCGCGGCTTCGAGCGCGTACAAACGCCCTACATCGCGACGACGCACGACGATTGCCGTGTTCGCGCCGACTGGCTGGAGACGATCTCGGCGCGATTGCGGACCATCGGCGATGCGATCGTCACCGGGCGCGTCGAACCCGAGGGCGACGGCGTGGTGCTCACCGTCGTGACCTCGGATGAATCGAAGACGTACACAGAGCCGATGATCGACCGCGACGTCCTGTTCCCGCCGAACATGGCGTTCCCCGTCAGGCTGCTGGAGCGGATCGGGTACCTGGACGAACACCCCTCACTCCGTCTGGCAGGCGAGGACAACGAGTGGGCGTATCGGGCGATGCGGTCGGGGATCCCGATCGTCTACGACCCCGACGCCATCGTCTCGCACGTCGCCTGGCAGTCTCGCGGAGAGCTGAAGGACGTCTACCGGCGATACGCGAGGGGTCAGGGCGCCTTCTACGGGAAGTACGTTCGCCGAGGTGATCCGTTCATCCTGAGGCGCATGATCCGCGATCTTGTCCGGGCGCCGTGGTTGGTGACACGCGCCGCCTTCAGCGGGAACTCCGAGCTGATGGCGATGGGCCTTGGCGAACTCATCGGTCTCCCTTCCGGCATCGCCGCCGGGCTGCGCAACTCGGGCGAACACCAACCGACGCGTTCGGGCACCGGCTCGAAATGACGCCGCTTACCCGCCGTCGGCGGTCGCGACTCCTTCGGCCCCCGCGCTGAGGAGCTCCACGAGCCACGTTTGAGCTTCGTCGATCCAGACGCGGTCTGGCCTCGAACCGGCGACAGAGCCGCCTCGACCACGATCGAGCTTCCGCCTCACGATCGTCGCCGCGTCGCCCGCCACGTTCATCGCCTGACCTCGCAGAGCGGCGATCGCCATGTGCTTCAGCGCGTTCCTCCGATCCCCCGTCCGGAGGCTGGTCTCGGCGATCCACCGGTGCAGGACGCCGCGGTCTACACGAGTTCCGTGACGTGCCTCGATCAGGCTGATGCCTTCGAAGATCGCGGCGACGTCGAGCGACGCGTTCCGTGTGTGGATGCGGTATCCAAGCAACGGACGAGGCACCCAGGCAGGTGCGCCATGCTCGCTCAGCCGGATCCACATCTCCCAGTCCTCGGTGTTCTTCAGCCGAGTGTCGAACGGACCCACGCGCTCGAACTCGTCACGCTGAACGATGACGTTGGAGCCACCACCGGGGATCACGTTGGAACGCGGGATCAGACGCGAGACGACTTCGGGTGGTGGCGGAGGTCGCCCGCCGACGATCGTTGAACGCTCGTCGATCGTGACCGCGCCGGTGTACACCCACGCGCTACCCGTCGCGACCGCGGCACGGAGCTGGCTGGACAACTTGTCCGGAGCCCAGAGGTCGTCGTCGTCGACGAAGGCCAGCCACGCGCCGTCGGATCTCGCCGCGCCGTCGTTCCGGCTGACGCTCACGCCGAGCGGCGAACCGTGCCGGATGATCCGGAGGCGACCGTCGGGCACAGCGGCGAGCATCTCCGGCGTGTCGTCGGTGGAGCCGTCATCGACCACGATCGCCTCGAGATCGTCGTGCCGTTGGCGAAGGACGCTCCGCAAGGTGAGTGCGAGCCAAGCGGAGCGGTTCCGCGTGGGGATCACGACCGAGACCTTCATCGCGGGATACTGTCTCGGCTGATCGACGGACTGGACGCGTCGTTGAGCCTTGACATCGCGAAGGCTGATCCCATCTTCATCCTCGGCATCATGCCAAGGAGCGGGACGAACTATCTATGGGACCTGCTGCGTGTCCATCCGGCCTGCGCGCCGGCACGTGAACCGATCAGGGAGGATTTCTTCATCGAGGAATCGGATGATCTACTCGCCTATACGAGACACGTCGCGGAGCGGTGGGATCCGATGTGGGGAGCGGTCGACGATGAGCTGATCCGGCGGTTCCGCGCGAGCCTCGGCGATGGACTGATCTCGTTCCTGTGGGTCGACCGCGATCGGCGCCTCGTCGCGAAGACGCCGAGCGTTCGCCACATCGATCGGTTCTTCACCTTCTTCCCCCGCGCGCGCCTGCTCGTTCTCGTCCGCGACGGACGCTCGGTGGTGCAATCATGCATGTCGACGTTCGGATGGGAGTTCGACCGCGCCGCACGCGACTGGGCCGCCGCCGCCGACGCGATCCGCAGGTTCGTCGAGACGCCCCGACCGTCGACCGAGCGCCACATGCTCGTGCGGTACGAGGACCTCATCGACGACCTGAAGCGGACACTGTCCGCTGTCATGCGCTTCGTCGAGCTCGATGAAGACAACTTCGACTTCGGCGCGGCGGCGGACCTTCCGGTGCGCGGTTCGTCGTCCTACTTCGGGACCGAGCGGGACTCCGTCCACTGGGATCCGGTGCCAGTGGGCCCCGACTTCGATCCACGGGAGCGGTGGCGCTCGTGGACCCCGGAGATGCACGAGCGGTTCGAATGGATCGCGGGAAAACCGTCGCGATATTTCGGATATACGCCGTCGATCGATCCCGTTCGAGGTCCCGGCAAGATCGTGCGACACCGCGTTCTCGACGCGCGGTGGCGCACGAAGGCGACCGCTCGATCGGCGGCGTATCGGGCGCGGGTGAAGGTAGGCACGGCGACGCGGCCTTTGCGCGAACGCCTCGGGCTCGTGCGCACCGATCGATGAGCGCACCGCAGGTCTCCGTTGTGATCCCGACGCACGATCGGCGTGGCCTCCTCATGCTCACGCTGCGGACGGTGCTGTGGCAGGAGGACATCCAGCTTGAGGTGATCGTCGTCGACGACGGCTCGCACGACGGCACGATCGATGCTGTGAAAGCCATCGGCGATGCTCGGGTCCGATCCCTGCGGCACGAGACTCCGCAGGGCGTGAGCACCGCACGCAACCGCGGGATCGACGATGCGCGCGGAGAGTGGATCGCCTTTGTTGACGATGACGACCTGTGGGCGGCGACGAAGCTACGGACCCAGCTCGAGACCGCAGCCCGCGCGAACGCGACGTGGTGCTATGCGGGCGCCGTCAAGATCGATGCGACGCAACGGGTGATCGGGGGTAGGCCGCCTCCACCGCCGGGCCTCGTGACGGCGCGGCTGCCCAGCTGGAACCTCGTGCCCGGTGGCTGTTCGGGTGTGGTCGCAAACCGTGACGCGCTCCGGTCGGCCGGGACGTTCGACCCAAGGCTGGTCAACCTTGCCGACTGGGACCTGTGGATCCGTTTGGCGCGGACTGGCAACGCTGCGTACGTTTCTGACCCGCTGGTCGGATACAGGATCCATGGCGGGCAGGCCTCGTTGGACGTCGGCTTGATCCTGAGGGAAGCAGCGATGATCGATGGTCGATACGGCAGCAGCATCGATCGTGGAGCCCTGCACCACTACCTCGGTCACAAGTCTCTCCTCGCCGGCAGCAAGCGCCGTGCGCTCCAACACTTCGCCGCAGCGTCGGTCCATGGACACGTCCTGCCCGTCGTCACGGACATCTGGTCGATGACCCGTGCTCGTGTCGCCGGCCGCCCGGCGCGCCCATTGCCGGACGCTGACGCGCGATGGCGAACGCAGGCCGAGTCGTGGTTGGGGGCGCTCGTCGTCGAGGTTCCGGTTGACGAGCGGCTGGCCTCCGAGCGATAGGCGCCGCGGGAATGCTTCGGCTCCGTCGGCGACGCGTCGCTGCGGGCACGCGGACCGAGGCGTCCGACGGACGTCCCACGGTGGCACTGGTCTCAGGCGCGGACCGCTTCGAGGATTTCTACGACAAGATCGGCGTCTCGATCGAGGACTTCCGGACTCGGCTGAATAGCGGGTGGATCTTCAACTACGTCGACGCATTGACGTCGGTCGGTGTTCGGACGGTTCTCGTATTCGTGTCATCCCGCGTCGCTGAATCGCGGCGGTTCATCCACCGGGGGACCGGTACGCCCGTGTGGATCCTCAAGGAACCTCATCGCCATCGACTATTGCTGAAGGTGCGAGGTCGCTGGCCGGAATCTCAGGTGCCGCCGTCCCTCGTCTCGTACGCATCGACACCGATCCGGGCCCTCATCCGGACGTTCGATAGTGAGCGGTGCGACGCGATCCTGTGCCAGGAGTACGAGTCGACTCGCTTCGACCTGTGTGTTCTGACGCGACCGCTTCACGGGCGGCCAGTATTCGCGACGTATCAGGGCGCGAACCAAACCGCGAGCCGGTTCGAAGAACCGATCCGCCGATACAGCGTTCGACACGGCGAGGGGCTCATCGTCGCAGCAGGCTCCGAGCGCGAACGGGTTGCCGCGACGTACGGCGTACCTCGGGAGCGTATCGCCGACATCCCGAAC
>CALGFI010000017.1 GCA_937881155.1 uncultured bacterium
TGAGCGAGGCCGGCGCAGCGAGCGTGCATTTCGAGGACCAGCTGGCGAGCGAGAAGAAGTGCGGACACATGGGCGGCAAGGTGCTCGTTCCGACGCGTCACTTCGAGCGGACGCTCGCCGCGGCCCGTCTCGCCGCCGATGTCCTCGGCGTTCCGACCGTCCTCGTCGCTCGCACCGACGCGCTCTCCGGTGCGCTCCTTCAGAGCGACGTCGACGAACGCGACCGCGAGTTCCTCACCGGCGAGAGAACCTCGGAGGGTTTCCACCGTGTGTGCAACGGCATCGACGCCGCGATCGCGCGCGGGCTCGCGTACGCGCGCCTCGCCGACGTGCTGTGGTGCGAGACCGCCACGCCCGACCTCGACGAGGCGCGCGCGTTCGCGGAGGCGATCCACGCCGAGTTCCCCGGCAAGCTCCTCGCGTACAACTGCTCGCCGAGCTTCAACTGGCGCAAGCACCTCGACGAGGACGAGATCGCGATGTTCCAGCGCGAGCTCGCGGCGATGGGCTACCGCTTCCTCTTCGTGACGCTCGCCGGGTTCCACGCGTTGAACGCGTCGGCGTTCGAGCTCGCGAACGGCTACGCCAGCGAGGGCATGCCCGCGTACGTCCGGCTGCAGCAGCGCGAGTTCGAGCTTGAGGGGCTCGGCTACACCGCGACTCGCCACCAGACTGAGGTGGGGACCGGGTACTTCGACCGGATCGCCAGGATCGTCTCGGGCGGAGATGCGTCCACGTTGGGGCTCCGGGGTTCCACGGAGGAAGCGCAGTTCGAGCCGGCGGAGTCACCGGCGCCGCGAGCCGCGACGGCCTAGGCGCGGATCGGCGGTTCGACGTCCGGCGGAGGGCCGGGCGGAGGCTCGGGGCTCGGCTGCGGCGGCTGGGGCTCGGGCGAAGGTTCGGGCTGCGGGAACGGCTGCGGCGGTGTCGGTGACGGTGCCGGCGGATTCGGCTGCGGCGACGGTGCGGGTCCTGGTTCCGGCTCCGGGACCGGAGTCGGCTGTGGCTCCGGTCGCGGTGGCGGATGAGGCTGCGGCGCGGGATCCGGCTGCGGCATCGGTTCCGGCTGCGGCAACGGCTCCGGCTGTGGACTCGGTGGCGGCACCTCGAACCTGTTCACGGCTTAACCCCCGGATCGACGACGTCGTCAGACGTTCGACGTTCGACGTTGGGATCGTCTCGGGCGGCGTCGGCGAGACGGCCGACCTCGACCTCGTGACCACACGTGAACGTCACGACCTCACCGCTCTCGGGCGCCTGCTTCGGCGGATCGACGGGCGGGTGATGCTCGTCGTACGCGATGTCGGTCAGAACACCGTTTCCGCAGATCGGACAGCGCAACCCTGCCTGGCGCATGGCTTCCATGATGCCGAAACGTACCCGTGCGAGGACCACGGAAACCAACCGTTAGCATCCGCGAATGCTGCACGGAGCGATCGCCGCCGCGGTGAGCCCGTTACGCGACGGCGGGTCGGCCGTCGACGACGGCGCGTTCGCGTCGTTCGTGCGGTTCCTCGCCGACGGCGGCGTCGACGGCGTGCTCGCGTGCGGGACGACCGGCGAGGGAATCCTGTTGACCGTCGATGAGCGCAAGCGCACGGCGGAGCGTTTCGTCTCCGCACGCCCTGACGGCTTCCTCGTCGCGGTTCACGCCGGTGCCCAGACGACGGATCACACCGTCGCGTTGTCCACGCACGCGAAGGAGATCGGAGCGGACGCCGTCGCGGTCATCGCTCCGCCGTACTTCCCGCTCGACGATGAGTCGTTGTTCGAACATCTCCGCGCCGCTGCCGATGCGTGCGCCCCGCTGCCGTTCTACCCATACGAGTTCGAGGCGCGCTCCGGATATCGAATCTCGGTCGCGGTGATCGAGCGCCTCCGGCAGACGACCACGAATCTCGCCGGCCTGAAGGTGTCGGATCGGCCGTTCGACAACGTTCGCCCGTATCTGATCGACGGACTGGATCTGTTCGTGGGGTCGGAACCACTCGTCCTGGACGGCTTGAGAGAAGGCGCCGCCGGTGCCGTCAGCGGACTGGCGACGGCGTTCCCCGAGATCGTCTCGGCGCTCGTGCACGAACGGAGCGACGAGGCTGACAAACACGTGACGACGCTTCGCGAACTGCTCGCGCCGCCGATCCCGTTCATCTCAGCGATGAAGGAGATCCTCGGCGCCCGCGGCGTGCCGGTTCGGCCGGACGTTCGCGCGCCCCTTCGCGCACTCACGCCGGTCGAGCGCCAAGGCGCCCTCGCTGCCGCACAGGCCGTCGGCGCGCTCAGCTGAGCGAGTGTCGACCAGATGTCGCTAGTCGCCGAAGACGAGGGTGCTGATGTCGCTCAGGTGAGCGATGGTCGGCCCGGTCCATTCTTCCGCTTCGGGTCGAAGAGCCTCCATCTCGGCCTCCGCGGGGTCGCTGATCAGCACTGCGCACATGCCGATGGACGACGCGCCGGTGAGCTCGGCGTACGCGCCGTCGCCGACGTAGAGGCAGGCGTTCGGTTCGACGTGCAACCGTTCGGTCGCCGCGAGGTAGATCTCCGGCTCGGGCTTGCGCAGTCCGACCTCGCACGAGAAGACCTCGACGTCGATCAGCCCGGCGAGCGGCGACGCTCGCCACAGCGTTGGAGTATCCGGCGCGCACATGCTGATCATTGCGGTCGGCACGTCCCGTTCGCGGAGCTCCCGAAGGATCTCCTCGGCGCCGGGCCTAGGTACGAACCACTTGCGGTACAGCTCCGCTCGCGCCTCGAGCGCCTCGGCAACTTGCGCGTCCGTCGGCCACGCGCCCGCGCGCGCCGCGACCGTTCGGAGGTTTTCGTCGATGGCCCCCGCGGCGCCGGTCTGGCGCTCGATTGCGGTCGCGTGCCACGCGCCGGCGAACGCCTCGGGTTCGGCCTCCAGAACGGCCGCGGTGGTCTCCAGCCACTCATCCCAGTCCACGCGGGGGAACTCGTACACCAGCGTTCCGAACAGGTCGAAGACAACCGCGGCGAACCGGCTCACTCCCGCTTCCATTCCCGGTCGAGCAGCCCGTACACGACGAGGTCGTGGTAGCCGAGCGAGGTGCGGCCGGCCTCCCGCATGACGCCCTCTTCGGTGAACCCGAGCCGTTCGGGGATCGCCCGGCTGCGGGCGTTGTTCGGTGCGGCTCTGATCGTCACTCGATGAAGACCGAGCTCGCCGAACGCGTGGTCGATCAGCGCCCTGCACGCGCGCGTGACGAGCCCGCGCCCCTCGTGGGTCGACGAGATCCAGTAGCCGATCTCCGTGTCCCCGTGCAGCTCCTCCGGCCGCATCCCGATGCCGCCAACGTATGCGCCGTCGACGAAGACCCCGAGCGCGTCCAACCCGTCCGTCGCGATGTTCGCCTCGATGAACGAGCGCGTGGTCTCGACCGAGGCACCCTCGGCCCACGGCATCCATGGCTGGAGCCGTTCGCGCTCGCTCCCGACGATCGCGTAGATCTCCTCGGCGTCGGCAGGTTCGAGCTTCCTGACCTCGACGCCGTCACCGAGATCGAGGAACGGCGTGCTCACCTCAACCGCGCGCGCTCGTCGCGGACGCCCTCCGACGCTCCTCCTCCATCAGCACGCGACGAAGGACCTTGCCGATCATCGTCTCGGGGAGTGACTCGCGGATCTCGAGCTGCTTCGGGACGCGGTAGGCCGACAGGCCGTTCCCCGGATCGCGCGCCCAGTCGAGGATCTCCTGGGGCGTCGCGTGCTCGCCCTCCTTCAGCACCACGAACGCCTTCACGGCCTCGCCCGTCCGTTCGTCGGGAATGCCGATGACCGCAGCCTTCACCACCTTCGGATGACGGTAGAGCGCGTCCTCCACCTCGTTGGGATACACGTTGAACCCGGAGACGATGATCATCTCCTTCAGCCGATCGACGATGCGGAAGTAGCCGTCCTCGTCCATCGTCGCGACGTCGCCCGTGTGCAGCCACCCGTTCCGGATGGAGAGCGCCGTCTCCTCGGGGCGGTTCCAGTATCCGAGCATCACTTGCGGACCCTTCACACACAGCTCACCGCGCTCGCCGGCGGCGAGCTCTCGGTCCGGGTCGTCGAGGTCCACGATCCGGCAGTCCGTGTCGGGCATCGGGAGCCCGATCGAGCCGACCTTGCGAACGCCCTTCAGCGGGTTCGCATGCGTTACCGGCGACGCCTCGGTGAGCCCGTAGCCCTCGACGAGAACCGCGCCGTGCGTGATCTGGGCGAACTTCTCGGCGACGGCCGCGGGGAGCGGGGCGGCCCCCGAGATCGACGCCGTCACCGAACGCAGGTCGAGCTTCGTCGCGAGTGGGGATTCGTTCAGCGCGGCGAAGAACCGTGGGACGCCCGGCACGAACGTCGGCTTCTCCTTGTCGATCTCCTCCATCACCAGGTGAAGGTCGCGGGGGTTCGGGATGGGGATCAGCTTGCCGGCGCGGAGGATCGCCACGTTCATCACGAGCATGCCGAACGAGTGGAAGAACGGGAGCGAGCCGAGCAGCGCCTCGTTGCCTTCGCCGATGCTCAGGTACGAGGCGCCCTGCATCGCGTTCGCCACGAGGTTCCGGTGCGAGAGCATCGCGCCCTTGCTCACGCCGGTCGTTCCCCCGGTATAGATGAACCCCGCCGGTTCGGTCTCCGGATCGACCTGCGCCGCGAGCGGAACCGCGCCGGCGGCGTTCATCCATGCCTCCCACCACAGCACACGCGCGCCCTTCGGCACCGGAGGCCACGGCTTGCCCTGAGAGCGCTGCGTCTTGCGGAACTTCACGATCGGCGCGAGCTGTCGCTTGGGAAACGACATGTAGTCGTTCAGCCGCGCGACCACGACGGGCTCGAGGCCGACCGTCTTGAACACGTCGGCGAAGTCGTGATGGAGGAGATCGAGCACGATGGCCACCTTGGCGCCGGAGTCGCGCAGTTGGAACTCCATCTCCCGTTTCGTGTACAGGGGGTTGTTGCCGACAACGATCGCGCCGAGGCGCATGGTTGCGTAGTACGCGATCAGGTACTGCGGGCAGTTCGGCATCACGAGCGCCACGCGGTCGCCCCGGCCGACGCCGAGGCCGGCGAGCGCGGCCGAGCAGCGCTCGGTCTCGGCGAACAGCTCCGAGAACGTCAGCTTGCGGCCGAACCAGGCGATGGCCGGTGCGCGCGGGTACTTCCTCGCCGACGCCTCGAGCATGCCGAACACCGAGATGCGGGGGTATGGCTCGAGGGTCCGCGGAGCATCCGACGGGTAGCTCCTGAACCATGGGCGGTGACTGGTCATGGCGCGCATCATTCCATCTGCATGGACGAGGTGCGCGCCGCCGCCGAAGCGGCCCTGCCCCAGGTCGAGGGCACGATCGCCGTTCGCGGGCTCCGCGAGCCGGTCGAGGTCCGTCGCGACTCCTGGGGCGTCCCGTCGATCTTCGCCGCGTCGCTCGACGACCTGTGGTTCGCGCAGGGGTTCGTCACGGCCTCGGAGCGGCTGTTCCAGATCGACGCGGCGCTGCGCGCCGCCAACGGGCGCCTGTCGGAGGTCTTCGGCGACCTGACGGTTCCACAGGATCGGTTCGCCCGTGTCGTGGGGTTCAACCGCCTGGGTGTGCAAGAGGCCGAACGGTGGAACGAGCGGTCGCGGTCGATGGTGACGCGGTTCGTCGACGGCGCCAGGGCGTTCGTCGCGTCCTCGCCGGCGCCGCCGGTCGAGCACGCTCTGCTGGCGTTCGCGCCGGAGCTACCGACGGACCTCGGGTCGTGGGCGGCGGCCCTCGCGTTCGTCGCGTGGGGCCTCTCGGGGAACTGGGACCGTGAGCTGCTCCGCGTCCATCTCGCGGAGCGCTTCGGTCAGGACGCCGTCGGAGCTCTTCTGCCGCCCTCGCCGTCGGATCCGCCGAACGTGCTCGCCGGCGGTCTGGCCGGCCGGTTGCTCGACGCGCTGCCGCACGTCGGTGGTCAGGGCTCGAACGCGTGGGTGGTCGCGGGGTCTCGGACGGCGAGCGGCAAGCCGCTGCTCGCGAACGATCCTCACCTGCTCGTCCAGCAACCCGCCGCGTGGTTCGAGCTCGAGCTCCACGCGCCCGGCTACGACGCGCGCGGCGTGGCGTTCCCGTTCGCGCCCGGGATCGTGATCGGGGCGACGCCGCACCACGCGTGGGGCATCACGAACGTGAGTGGGGATGTCCAAGACCTGTACGAGGAGCGGCTGAACGAGGATCGTTCGGCGGCCGAGTTCGACGGCGCGTGGGAACCCGTCGGCATGCACCGCGAGGAGATCGCCGTTCGGGGCGGCGACCCGGTGGTCGTCGACGTTCGCGAGACCCGGCACGGTCCGCTCCTCGAGGTGGAGACGGTCGGCGTGACGAACCTCGAGTACGTGCCGCTCGATCGTGCGTACGCGCTGCGATGGACGGCGACCGAGGGGCTGCTGGAACCGTCGGCGCTCGTCGACGGTGCGAACGCCGGGAGCTTCGAGGAGTTCCGCGAATCGTTGCGCGGACTGTCGTGTCCGGGACAGAACGTCGTGTACGCCGACGTGAACGGGACGATCGGCTACCAGCTCACGGGCGTGTATCCGATCCGGCGGAACGGCGACGGCACCACGCCGGTACCCGGATGGACGTCGGATCACGAGTGGGACGGGTTCGTTCCATATGAGGAGCTGCCGTGGTCGAAGAACCCCGAGCGCGGCTACATCGTCACGGCGAACAACCGTCCGCACGACGACGCGTATCCGCACCTGATCGGGCACGACTTTCACACGTCGCATCGCGCTCGCCGGATCGTCGAGGTGATTGAGGCGACCGAGAAGATGAGCGTCGACGACGCCGCGGACCTCCAAGTCGACACCGAGTCGGTCGCGGCACGCGAGCTGATTCCGCGCCTCACGGCGTTCGAGCCGTCCAACGACGACGAGCGGTGGGCGCTCGAGCTGCTGCGCGCGTGGAAGGGCGATCAGCGCGCCGACTCCGCCGCAGCGGCGGTGTACAACGCGTGGCTCTCGCGGATCGCCTGGATCGCCCTCGACGCGGAAACGAACCGAGTGGCATACGACCGGTACATCGCGCGGCGCGAGGCGTTCGTATGTAGTGCGCTCCCCCGGCTCCTCGAGGGCGACGATCCGGCGTGGATCGCCGGTGGTTACTCGAGCTGGACGGAGCTCCTTCGCGTTGCGCTCCGCGAGGCGCTCGCGTTCCTCGAGGGCGACCTCGGTGTGGACAGAGCGGCGTGGCGATGGGGAGCCGTTCA
>CALGFI010000018.1 GCA_937881155.1 uncultured bacterium
GGCGGCGATCAGGCCGCCGCGGCGATCGGCGTGGGCGCGGTCGAGCCCGGCCTCGTCTCCCTGTCGCTCGGCACGTCCGGCGTCGTGTTCGCCACGACCGATGGATCGGTGGCCGAGCCGAGGGGACGGCTCCACGCGTTCTGCCACGCCGTCCCGGGCAGGTGGCACCTGATGGGCGTGATGCTCTCGGCGGCCGGGAGCCTTCGTTGGTTTCGTGACGCGTTCGCCCCGGGCGTCGCGCTCTCGGACCTCGTCGAGGAGGCGCGCGCGGTGTCGGCCGGAAGCGACGGGCTGCTGTTCCTTCCCTACCTGACGGGAGAGCGAACCCCGTACACGGACCCGCTCGCGCGCGGCGCGTTCGTCGGACTCACCGTCCACCACGGTCGTCCCCATCTCACGCGCTCGGTTCTGGAAGGTGTCGCGTTCGGCCTTCGCGACTCGTTCGAGCTCATACGCGGGATCGGCGTGACGGGCTCGACGCAGGTCCGGGCGACCGGCGGCGGGAGCAAGAGCTCCCTGTGGCGGCAGATCCTCGCGGACGTGCTCGGAGCGGCGATCGTCACGACCTCGACGTCCGAGGGCGCGGCCCAGGGCGCGGCGATGCTCGCCGCCGTCGGCGCGGGCTGGTACCCGACCGTCCAGGACGCGTGCGCGTCGACGATCGAGCTCGGCGACGCGATCGTTCCATCGGCGGACGCCGCGCGATACGCCGAAGCGTACGAGCGTTACCGGCAGCTCTACCCCGCGCTCGCGCCGACGTTCCACACGTCCGCATGAGACGGCTCGTAGCCGGGCTCGGCCTCGTGACGGCCCTGCTGACGGCCTGTCCGCGGCTCACGGGTGGCGACGACGCGCTCTTGATCGGCCGGCTGTTCGGAGATCCCGTCGCCGGATGCGTGTGGATCGGTGGCCCGATGCATGGGGTCGAAGTGGATTGGCCGTCGTTCTATGACATCGACGTCGAACGCATCCGCGTGTCCGGACCCGGCGGGTTCGTCGCGCAGGAGGGTGACTGGTTCCGGATGGGCGGAGGGATCAGACCGGACATCACCGTGACGCCTGCCTGTGCCGCCACCGAAGGCCAGGATGGGATGTGGGATCCGCACGGGATCGACTTCTTCGGGGACGAACGCCCACCGGCCGAATTCGGGGGCGCTTAGCCGCTCTCGCCCGCCTCGAAGATCGCCTCGATCACGCGCATGTTGGCGACCGCGTCCTCCGGCGGGATCGGCACGGGCTCGTCGTCGAGCACCGCGCGCGCGAACCGCTCGGCCTGGATTGTGTACTGGTCGGCCGGCTCGAACGTGAGCGTTTCCGTCGCGGGACTCACCGGAGGGTCGCCGCCCGAGGTCACGAACACCTCGGTCGGCAGGTCGGGCGGGATGTTGAACGGGATGCCGAGCGAGATCCGGCCGTGGGTTCCGTAGACATGAACCCGTTGGTCTGGCTCGGTCCTGGTGGAACAGGTGAACGTGGCGACGTCGTCGCCGAACCCGAGGATCGCGCTCGTCAGCACGTCGACGCGAGACTCGGGATCGCGCGTCACCCACGCCTCGATGCGATCGGGCTCACCGCCGAGCAGCATCCGCGACAGGTTCACCGAATAGCACCCGACGTCCATCAACGCCCCGCCTCCGAACTCCGCGATGTTGCGGATGTTCGCCGGGTCGTCGTTGAAGTACGAGAACCAGCTCTGCACGGCTCGCAACCGGCCGATCCGGCCCGATGCCACCACCTCGCGCACGGCCTCCCACGACGGATGCAGGCGGTACATGAACGCCTCCATCAACCGGACGCCCGAGGAGGAGCACGCGTCCACCATCGTCTGCGCCTCGACGGCGTTCATCGCCAGGGGCTTCTCGCACAGCACGTGCTTGCCGGCGCGGGCCGCGGCGATCGTCCACTCCGCGTGCAGGTGGTTCGGGAGCGGGATGTAGACGGCGTCGACGTCGGGGTCGGCGAGCAGATCCTCGTACGAGCCGTGGGCCTCGGGAATCCCGAGCCGCTCGGCGGCCGCCCTCGCCTGCTCCGTGTCGCGCGACGCGAGGGCGACGACCTCGCACCGAGCCGCCTTCTTGATCCCCGGGATGACCTTCTTCATCCCGATGTTGGCAGTCGAGAGGATCCCCCATCGCAAGTCGTCGCCGGCGCTCATCCCTTCCAGCCGGCCCATCGCGTCGCTCCCTTCGCTCGCCCGTTCTCGGACCGCTGAGCATCCCCGGTCCCGGCCGCCGGCGCGAAAGCGCAGGTCGTGAGCCGGTGACGGTCGGTTGACGTTCGAAACCGCGAGCCCTAGCGTCACCCGATCCGCGGCCGCGGGGTCACGGCGGCGACGGGAGCATGCACGGTGAGGACGCGGCGGTCCAAGATCGCGGGCACGCTCTCGCTCGTCCTGGCGCTCTCGGCCGCGTGCACGGATCCGGCGCCGGAACCGAAACCGCTCCGCACCGGGAAACCGACCCCCTACGTCGTCGAGCTCACGGACGTCGCCTCCGAGGTCGGCCTCGAGTTCCGGCACGGTGCTTTCCGCTGGGACGTGTCCCCCGATCCCGGCGCGATGCTCGGAGCCGGAGTGTGCTGGCTGGACTACGACGGCGACGGCTGGCTCGACCTGTACGCGGTGAACTCCTACGCGAACGCCGAGGCCGGGCGCTGGGAGGACGAGGGTGGCCTGCCCCGCAACGCGCTGTTCCACAACGTGGAGGGCACGTTCGTCGATGTGAGTGCGGGATCCGGCGCCGACCTCCCGGTTCGCGGGAACGGCTGCGTCGCGGCCGACTTCGACCTCGACGGTCGGATCGACCTGTACGTCACGACCGACGCGGCCGGAGCGCTGCTGTGGAACGAGGGCGACGGGACCTTCACGGAGGGCGCGGCCGCCGCGGGGGTCGAGGGGTTCGGCTGGCACCAGGCGGCCGCGGTCGGCGACGTGAACGGCGACGATCTGCCGGACCTCTTCGTGACCGGCTACGTCGACCTCAACAACGCGGTCGAGGGTGCCACCCTCGGCTTCCCGAACACCTACCTGGGGGTCCGAGACCTCCTGTTCCTCAACGAGGGCCCGGCCGGCGCGGGACGGGTCACGTTCCGCGAGGTCGGCGCCGATGCGGGCCTCGAGGTGGTCGGCTTCGAGTACGGACTCGGCGCCGTCTTCTCCGATCTGGATCGCGACGGCGACGCGGATCTGTACGTCGCGAACGACACGAAACCGAACCGCCTCTACGACAACGTCCCGTGGCCCGGCGGCGCCGATGCCGACCCGGCCGGGCTGGGGTTCCGCTTCGAGGAGCTCGCGGCCAAGGCCGGGATCGCCGATCCGAACGCGGGGATGGGCATCGCCGAGGGCGACTTCGACGGGGACGGGCTCCCCGACCTGTTCGTCACGAACGCGCGTGGCCAGGTCCATGCCGCCTACCGCGGTCAGGCCTCCGACACCGTGGATCCGTCGTTCGTGGACGCGCGCGGCGAGCTGGGGCCGAGCCTCACCGGATCGACGGGCTGGGGCGTGTCCTGGGGCGACCTGGACCTCGACACCGATCTGGATCTCGTGATCGCGAACGGCGACGTGCCCGTGACGGATGTCGCTGCCGACGCCGAGCCCGTCCAGGTCTTCGGCAACCTCACGGCGCAGGGGAGCGCGGGACGGTTCGAGGATCTCGGCACCGTGGTCGGGATGCGCGAGCTCGGCCCCCTCCTCGCGCGCGGCAGCGCCGCCGCCGACTACGACAACGACGGCGACCTCGACGTGGCGATCAACTCGATCGGGGGACCGCTCGTCCTCCTGGAGAGCTCGGGGGCGGCGGGCAACTGGCTGGAGGTCGGCCTCGACCGATTCGCCCCCGGCACCCTGGTCACGGCCATCCTTCCGGACGGGCGCGAGCTCGTCCGCGAAACCCTCGCCGGTAGCAGCTACCTGTCGTCGGAGGACCCGCGTTCGCACTTCGGGCTCGGCACCGCCGGCTCCGTGAACGAGCTCGTCGTCCGCTGGCCCGACGGGCTGGAGACGGTCATCCAGGACGTCGCCGCGAACCAGATCCTCACCGTGGAGCCGCCCGGATGAGGCGCCGGTTCGTCGCCCTCACGCTCGTCGTCGCGGTCGCGACGCTCCCGGGCTGCACGTCCGAGTCGGATGCCTCGATGATCGATGACTGCGTGCGCGCGGACCTTGGGGGCCGCTCGGTGGCGCGGGTGTGGGACGAGGCGCTCCTGGATTCGATCCGTCGGGACGTGCCCGCTCCCACGGTGCACGCCCGCAACCTGTTCCACACCTCGGCGGCGATGTGGGATGCGTGGGCCGCGTTCGACCCCGAAGCCGAAGGCTATTTCGTTGACGAGAAGCTCGAGGCCGACGACGTGCATGCGGCGCGCGAGGAGGCGATCAGCTTCGCCGCGTACCGCATCCTGCTCTGGCGGTACTCGAAGGCGGCGGGGCTGCAGGAGACCTTCGACGAGCTCGTGAACACGATGGAGTCGCTCTGCTACCGGATCGACTTCACCGGTACCGAGGGAGACCCCCCCGCCGCGCTCGGCAACCGGATCGCCGCCGCCGTCGTCGAGTTCGGCAGGGACGATGGGTCCCTCGAGGAGCAGCGGTACATCGACAGCGCGTACCGGCCCGTGAACCCCCCGCTCGTGGTGGCCGAGCCGACCGCGAACATGCTCGACCCGAACCGGTGGCAGCCACTGGCGCTTGCGCAGTTCGTCGCACAGAACGGCCTGCCGATCCCGGGCAACGTCCAGCGGTTCGTGGGACCACACTGGGGCCACGTCCAGGGCTTCGCGCTCCCCACGTCACCGGAGGGGACGCCGATCGATCCCGGTCCTCCGCCGCGCCTGGACGAGGCGACCGATGCGGACTTCAAGCGCGCGGCGATCCAGGTCATCCGGTACAGCAGCGAGCTCGACCCGAACGACGGCGCCACGATCGACATCTCTCCGGGCGCGCTCGGCGACAACACGCTGGGGACCAACGACGGCGACGGTCACGACGCGAACCCCGCGACCCGATCGCCCTACGCGCCCAACGTCGTCCTGCGCGGCGACTTCACCCGCGTCCTCGCGCAGTTCTGGGCGGACGGGCCGGCGTCGGAGACCCCGCCGGGACACTGGAACACGATTGCGAACGAGGTCTCCGACTCCCAGGGCTTCGAGCACCGGATCGGAGGCGAGGGTCCGGAGGTGAACCGTCTCGAGTGGGACGTGAAGCTCTATTTCGCGCTGAACGGCGCCGTGCACGATGCCGCGGTCGCCGCGTGGGGTGTGAAAGGGCACTACGACTCGGCGCGGCCGATCTCGATGATCCGGTACATGGGGGGCAGGGGCCAGTCGAGCGATCCGGACGGTCCTTCCTTCGACCCCGACGGGCTCCCGCTCGTCCCCGGACTCGTCGAGGTGATCACGCAGCGCTCGAGCCGGCGGAGCGGACCGCACGAGGAGCTCGCGGAGCACGTGGGCGAGATCGCGATCCGCGCGTGGAAGGGCAACCCGCTGGATCCGGCGACGGCGACGAGCGGGACCGGCTGGATCCTGTCCACCGACTGGGTGCCCTATCAGCTGCCGACGTTCGTTACGCCGGCGTTCGCCGGGTACGTCTCGGGGCACAGCACGTTCAGCCGGGCGGCAGCCGAGGTGATGACGGCGTTCACCGGGAGCGCGTATTTCCCGGGCGGGCTGTCGGCGTGGACCGTGCCGGCCGACTCGCTCGCAGTCGATCGTGGACCGAGCGAGGACGTCACGCTCCAGTGGGCGACGTACTACGACGCGGCCGACCAGGCTGGCATCTCGCGTTTGTTCGGGGGAATCCATATCGCGCCCGACGACTTCGAGGGACGCAAGATCGGTTCGATCTGCGGAAGAGACGCCTGGGCGCTCGCGCAGCGCTACTTCGACGGCACCGCCGTCTGATTACGTCGACGAGACGTCGACGTCGAGATCCGCCAGCTCGACGACCTTGCCCGTGCGTGAGCTATCACGCGCCGCCTCGATGACCTCGAGCAACGCGATCGCGTCCCAAACGTCGACCGGCGCAGGCCCGCCCGAACGCATCGCCTCGGCCACGCCGGCGTAGTAGCGCTGGTAGGCGCCCGGCTCGGACTCGACGATCTCGACCGTATCGCCCGTCGAGAGCCGTCCCCACTGTTCGTCCGGCTCGCGACCCCAGCCGCCGCCGCCGGGGATCCCTCCCGCGGCGAGCGCGTCCTCCTGCACGTCCATCCCGTGCTTATCGAACGTGCCATTCAGGCCGAGGACACGGAACCGGGGACCCGATGTCGCTGCGAGCACGCTGGCCCACAAGTGTGACCGGACGCCATCGCGGTGGGTTAGGGCGACGAAGACGTCGTCGTCGACCTCGACGCCGGGACGGCGCCGATCGATCTCCGCGTACACATGCGTCGGCCTGCCGAACAGTTGCATCGCCTGGTCCGCGATGTGGCTGCCGAGATCGAACAGGAGCCCACCAGCCTCCCCAGGCGCGCTGCGCTCGCGCCATGCACCCGCTTTCGGCTGCGGACGCCACCGCTCGTACCGCGACTCGAACCGATGGATCGGTCCGAGGGCGTCGTTCGCGAGCAGCCTTCGGACCGTGAGGAAGTCGGCGTCCCAACGCCGGTTCTGGAATACCGAGAGCAGCACCCGGCGTTCGGCCGCCGCGCTCGCCAGGGTGCGGCCGTCCGAGGCGCTCGCCGCGAGCGGCTTGTCGATCACGACCGACAGGCCCGAATCGATCGCCGCGAGGCCGAGCGGGACGTGACTGCTGTTCGGCGTCGAGACGACGACGAGGTCGTGGTCGTCTGCGCCGTCCCAGAGCGCGTCGGGGCGGTCGGCGACGCGCGCGGATGGATAGCGATCGCGGGCGCTCGCCTGACGGTCTGGATGGCTCGTCACGATGGTCACGAGCCGCATCTCCGGGATCGATGCGATCAGCGGAGCGTGGAAGACCGATCCTCCGAGGCCGTACCCGATGAGTCCCACGCGGATAGGGTTTCGGGGTCGAGGCGGCACGAACGGGAGCCTACCCCCAAGCAAAAACCCGACGTGCGATGACGACCGCGGACCGCTCGGCCTAGAATCCGGGACCCGTGGCCGGGAGATGTCGATGCAGCACAGCATGACCGACCTCGGTCCGAGCCTGCGCAAGGTCCGCACGGCGCGGGGTCTCACCCTCGAGGAGGCGGCCCGAGACACGAGGATCCGCTCCGAGTTCCTCGACGCGATCG
>CALGFI010000019.1 GCA_937881155.1 uncultured bacterium
GTCCCTCGCCGTCGTAGACGAACACGACGTCCAGATCCGACGCGAAGTTCAGCTCTTGTGCGCCGAGCTTCCCCAGACCGATCACCGCGAACGGGACGTCGGCTTGGGCGGCCTTCATCGCCTCTCGAACGACGTCGTCGGCCACGTCGGAGAGCGCCGCTCCCACGTCCTTCGGCGCGAGCTCGCGGCTGGCGTAGCGCGCGGCAACGGACACGAGCGAGCCGGCGGCGTCATGTGGGCCGGCGCGGTCCGTGAGCGCTCGTACGGATCGCGGGTCGGCGACGAGCAGATCGCTCGCGAACGAGCTCGCCGACACGACGTGCCCGAGACGCACGGCCGCGCCCGGATCTCCGGCGAGCACGTCCGGGATCTCGTGGTCGGCCCCGATCGCCCCGGCGACGCGCTCCATACGAACGAGCGCGGCGTCTGGATCGGCCGCGAGCGCGAGGGGCGGAGCGACGAGCGGGAACAGGTGCTCGAGGACCTTCCCCAGTCGGGTCGACGGGTCGACCAGGCGATCGAGCACCCCGAACGCCAGCGACGGTCGCTCGAAGCCGAGCCCGGCGAGGAGCTCCTCAGTCGCCAGGCGGTCGACACCCGGCCGTGGCGCGCGCGGCCCGGCGAACGCCTCCAACAGCGGGCGATAGAACAGCCGCTCGTGCAGTCCGCGAACGAGCGCGGTCTGGCGCTCGTACTCGGTCTGGAGGCCGTCGAGGCCCGAGAATCCGAGCGACCGCGCGAGCGTGCTCCGCGCGGCGGGATCGGACGGAAGCTCGTGTGTCTGGAGGTCGCGCACGATCTGCAGTCGGTGCTCGACGGTTCGTAGGAACCGATACGCAGCCGCGAGAGCGTCGGCGTCGGCCTCGGCGACGTATCCGGACGACGCGAGCGCGTCGAGCGCGGCGATGGTATTCGGTTCGCGGAGTCGCTCGTCGCGACGACCGTGAACGATCTGCAGCAGCTGGACCGCGAACTCGATATCGCGGATCCCGCCCCACCCCCGTTTGACCTCGACGGCTGCCTTGCCACGGGCGCGAACGTATTCCTCGAGCCGAACCTTGACCTGACGGACCTCGTCGATCGCTCGCGGCGCGAGCTCTTCCGGATACACGAACGGGGCGACGGCCTCGACGAACGCCTCGCCGAGCTCCACGTCTCCCGCTACCGGACGCGCCTTCAGCAACGCCTGCCGCTCCCACGTCGCCGCCGTCGACGCGTAGTACTCGCGCATGGCGCCGAGCGAGCGCGTCAAGGCGCCGCCGCGACCACCAGGCCGCAGCGTCGGGTCGACGCGCAGCGCGACGCCCTCCGCGGTGGGTTCCGAAAGGAGCCGGATCAAGGCCGCGGCGGAGCGGTCGACCTGTGTGCCGCCGGCCGTCTCGCCGGACACGAACACGAGGTCGACGTCCGACGAGTAGTTGAGCTCGCGCCCACCGAGCTTTCCGAGCGCGATCAGCGCCAGGCCGGTCGCATCCTCGCTCGCGCGCGCGAGACACGACTCCGCGACCGCGGTGATCTCCGCAACGATGTCCTCGAACGACGCGTCGCCGAGATCTCGGGACGCGATCCGCAGCATCGCTCGCTTACGGAACCGCCGAAGCCCGCCGACCGTACCGAGCCGTTCGACATCGTTGGCGAGCTCCGCGTCGAGCTCGGCGCGCGTTCGCGCCCGAACGTCGGCGAAGACGCTGATCTCCTCCGGATGCGCGACGAGGAAGTCGGCGGCCGCGGTCGAGAACCCCAGGACTCGAACGGCCACGGCGAGGACGTCCTCACGCGCCAGCACCTCGCGAACGCCGGGATCCTCGCCTACGCGCGAGAGCGCGACGCGCGCGAGCTCGGGGTCGGCGGCCGTCGAGAGGGTTCGGCCGAGCACCTCGGGCGTGATCACGAGGACATGATGCCCGCCGTCGCGGCCCATGCGGGCAGGGAACAGACGACACCCAGGCCCGGAGAGTTAACCCTCCCGTAACGGGCGAGGCCGCGGAGACGCTACGCTGCAAGGCATGGCGCTCTCCGCTGAAGCCGAGTACGCGCTCAAAACGATCGAAGAGCGTGGCATCCGGTACGTTCGGCTCTGGTTCACCGACGTGCTCGGGTTCCTGAAGTCCTTCACGATCACCTCCCAGGAGCTCGAAGGCGCGTTCGCCGAGGGCATGGGGTTCGATGGCTCGTCGATCGACGGGTTCAGCAGGATCCAGGAGTCGGACATGGTGGCGATCCCCGACCCCTCGACGTTCCAGCTGATCCCGTGGAAGACCGAGGCGCAGGTCGTGCGGATGTTCTGCGACGTGCTGAACCCCGACGGTACGCCGTTCGAGGGCGACCCCCGGAACGTCCTCAAGCGACAGCTCGCGCGCGCCGCCGAGCTCGGTTACACCTTCTACGTCGGTCCGGAGCTCGAGTACTTCTACTTCCGCGGCCCCGACGACCCGTCCTTCCTCGATCAGGGCGGCTACTTCGACGAGACGCCGCTGGACGTGGCCACGGACTGGCGCAAGCGGACCGTCGCGTACCTCGAGTCGATGGGGATCCCGGTCGAGTACGTCCATCACGAGGTCGCCCCGAGCCAACACGAGATCGACATGCGCTACGCGGACGCGCTCACGATGGCGGACAACGTCATGACGTACCGGCTCACGGTGAAGGAGGTGGCGCAGGAGTTCGGCATCTACGCGACGTTCATGCCGAAGCCGGTCATGGGGGTGAACGGCAGCGGGATGCATACGCACCAGTCGCTGTTCTCCGGCGATCGCAACGCCTTCTTCGTGCAGAACGACGAGTACCACCTGTCGCGAACCGCGAAGCGGTACATCGCCGGGATCCTTACCTACGCGCCGGAGATCACCCTCGTCACCAACCAGTGGGTGAACTCGTACAAGCGGCTGGTGCCGGGGTACGAGGCACCCGTCTACGTGTGCTGGGCACGCCGCAACCGGTCCGCGCTCGTGCGGGTTCCGCAGTACAAGCCAGGCAAGGAGGAGGCGACGCGGATCGAGTTCCGCTCGCCGGACCCGGCGTGCAACCCGTACCTGGCCTTCGCGACGATGCTGGCGGCGGGTCTCGCGGGGATCGAGGAGGAGCTGGAGCTTCCGCCCGAGGCGTCCAACAACATCTACGAGATGGCCGAGGAAGAGCGCCGCGCTGCGGGGATCCGCTCGCTCCCGGCGGATCTCTATGAGGCGATCGAGCTCGCCGGCGAGTCGAATCTGCTCCGGGACGCGCTCGGGGACCACGTCCACGAGTTCCTGATCCGGAACAAGCGGGAGGAGTGGGACTCGTACAAGT
>CALGFI010000020.1 GCA_937881155.1 uncultured bacterium
GACTCCGACGCCGTCCACGAGCCGTCGATGAACATCGAGTACTCGTCAGCCATGGCTCACCTCACACTCTCCACCAGACGCTGAGGGGCGGTCCGAAGACCGCCCCTCGCGCCCGGACCAACCCGAGGCTACTCGACCGGGATCTCCCGATGGATCGCGCTGAGGTTGATGCCCTGGCTCCGCCGCACGAACCACGCGACGATGTAGATCACCAGGGCGAGCCCGTACATCGACGCCATGAACCACAGCGACGTCGAGTTGTTCACGGCGTACAGGTCGTTCGTGAACCAGTGCCACAGGTTGAAACCGAGGAACAGCGCCGTGATCGCGCCCGTTATGGTGATGAGCGGGATCCCCGCGACCTTGTACCGAGCGATCGGGGAGTTCTCGTACAACCGCTTCTTGCGGTACGGAAGGATCATCGCCGCGATCGACGTTCCGAAGAACGTCACCGCGATGACCAGCGTCGCGTCCAGGATGAACGTGGCGAAGTCCGACGTGTACACGTACAGCCAGCTCACCACGATCGACGGGACGAGCATCAGCAGCAGCGCCCAGTACGGGACGTGCCGTCGCTCGGACACGTCGGCGACCTTCTCCGGCAGGATGCGGTCGAACGCCGCGGCGAAGATCACCCGCGTCGACGACAGGAACAGCGTCCCCGCCCAGCCGAGGAACCAGGCGCCGAAGACGAGCACGATGATCGCCTGGATCGCTTCGTTGTGGAAGTAAAAGCTCGCCAGCATCGGCGGGTACGACCAGATGGGGATCGCCGCGTCGCCGAACCCATACACGGTCGCCCAGTAGTTGAGGTTGGCCGCGTTGAAGAACTCCCACCCGAAGAACTTCGCGGCTAGCAGGACGAACACGAAGGCGATAGCCACCGTGACCCACAGGCCCCACATCATCCCGCCCATCACACGACGGAAGTCGCTGGCGCCGCGGACCTCGCCGTACAGCGTGGCGCCCCAGTTGGGCCACAGGATCCAGAAGCACAGGAACGGGATCAGCAGCAACGAGTCGCCGAGGAACGGGGTGAACCCGAGGTCCGGAACGATGGGACCCGCGTTGTTGGTGCGACCGAGCTCGATCGTCTGCTGGTAGGCGTTGCCGCTCGTACCGAACAGGTTCGAGGCCTCCTGGTTGAAGGCGCTCTCGAACCCGCTGCGCGAGCCGAACAGCATCACCAGGAAGATGACCGCGAGGCCCGCAAGGCCCAGGTAGAAGCAGACCTTCTGGATCTTGGCGTAGCCCTCCATCCCCAGCGAGACGAGGACGGCCGCGAGCCCCACCGTCACGATGGCCACGGTGAACAGCCCGATGTCCTTGGCCAGGAAGTCGGTGAGCCCGTCGAGGCCGAGCACCGCGGCCAGCGGCTGGAACACCTCGACGTTCAGGATGTTCGCGTAGACCGGCGCCCAGTACCACAGGATGAACCACCATCCCGTCACCGCCAGCACGAACGCGATGCCGCCCCCGAGCACGCGGCTCTGCCAGACGTAGTCGCCACCGGCCCGCGGCATGACCGAGATCAGCCCCGCGTACGTGACCACGAGGAACGTGACGAACACCCCGGAGATCAGCAGCGCCGGCAGGATCTGTCCGCTCGGTACGAACGCCAGCACGGAAAACGCGAAGAACAGGCCGAGCGTTACGAAGTTGACCGACATGAAGCTGTACAGGAACGCGTCGAACTTGGACCATCCCTTGACGAGGCCCGTGGCCTTTCGCAGGAACAGGCCGGGTGCTTCGCTCACAACCGCCATCGACCGGACCCTCCTCTCCGTCCCGACGGATCAGCCGTTCACGAGCTGGTAGTTCTTGATCTTCCTCTTCTTGGCGTCGATGTTGACGATCGCCGCCTGCAACACCCCTTCCTCGTACGAGCTCCCGGGATTCAGCGCGAGGGTTCGCCCGATCCGAGCGGATCCCTTGCTCTCGTGGATGTGACCGTGGAGCGACAACAGTGGCTGATGCGCTTGGATCGAGTCCCGGACCGACGTCGAACCGACCGGCCGGATCGCCTGACCTCCCGAGACGTACGTCAGGTCGGCGTTCAGCGCGGGCGCGTTGTCGAGCTTGGAGCCGTAAGGCGGTGCGTGGAAGTTGAAGATCGTCGTGTCCGGATCGCTCGCGTGCTCGAGCGCGCGTTCGATCCGCTTGGCCAGCTCCGGTTCCTCGGCCTCGCGGAACGTGTTCCACGGCGTCGGGTTCGTCCACCCCATCGAGATCATCGTGAACCCGTCGAGCTCGATGGGGTGATCCTCGTCGCCGGTCTCGACGATCTCCGCCCGAGCGAGGACGTCGTCGATCTCGAACATGTCGTCGTTCGCCGGGCAGGCGATCGCCCGGATCCCCGTCCCCGCGAGTCGCTCCTCGGCCATGGCGATCCAGCGCTCGGTCCCCTCGATCATGACCTCCTTGAAGCGCTTGTCGACGAGATCCTCGTCCTCCTGCAACGCGACGTACTCCTGGTCCGACACGCGGATCGGGTAGTACCCCCGGTTCATGACGCGCTTCTCGAACTCGACGATCTCGGACTCGGACTCGAGCGTCTCGCGGTGGTCCTGCAGCGACGCTTCCCAGCTGCCGTTGGAGCGCTGGACGATCGGGACCATGGCCTTCCCGGTGACGTCGCCGCCGAGAATGACCACGTCGGCCTGGTAGAACGCCCCGGCGTTCAGGAACTTCTTCCAGCAGATCTCCGAGCCGTGGAGATCCGTGACGTAGAAGATCTTGGGCATCT
>CALGFI010000021.1 GCA_937881155.1 uncultured bacterium
GGGAAGAAGTCGAGCATCTCGTTGTCGATGTACGTGCCGAGGGGTTCGCCGTCGATGTCGACGCCGACGAGCTTCTGCTTCACGCCCTCTTCCTTGATCCGCCTGAGGGCGGCCTTGCCCATGAAGTCGGCTTCCTGATCGAGATCGACCATCCACGTGTAGTGGTATCCGACCTCGAAGGGGTTGTTCTCGTACCACATGTCCGCTCCGAAGGCGAGGATGCCTCCCTCGATGCGACGGATGTGGCACGGGCCGATCACCTCGAGCCCGTGCGGCCGACCGGCCTCGAGCACGGCGTCCCACAGCTCGACGCCGTGCTTGGACGCGTCGTGCAGGTAGATCTCGTAGCCGATCTCCCCCGTGTAGCCGGTGCGCGAGATGACGACACGCCTGCCGTTGAGCTCGGTCTGCATCAGGCCGTAGTACGGGATGTCGAGCACCTTTTCGCCGAACAGGTTGGTCAGAACGCCCTTGGCGTTCGGGCCCTGGATCTGAACGGGCGCGACGTCGATCTCGCGAACCGTGACGTTCATGCCCCTGGCCGCGGCGATGCCGAGCGCGTACAGGTTCACGTCGCTATCGGCGAGCGAGAGCCAGAACTCGTCCTCGGCGACGCGAAGCAGCACGGGGTCGTTCAGGATCCCGCCGTCGGGTGCCGTGATGAACACGTACTTCGCCTGATCGACCGCGCACTTGTTGAGGTCGCGCGGCACGATCATGTTCGTGAGATCGAACGCGTCCGGCCCCTTGATCTGGATCTGCTTCTCCACGCCGACGTCCCAGAGCGTGACTCCACCAACCAGGTGCCAGTACTCCTTCACCGGGTCGCCGTAATGGCGCGGGTGGTAGGTGTGGTTGTACACGCTGTACCGCTGCACGCCGTGCCGGCGCGAGGCGTAGAAGTACGGCGACTTTCGGATCCGCGTGTACAGCAGGATCCCGGGGTTCTCGTTCACGGTCACGTACGCGTTCCTCCTTCGGTCCCAGCCCGTCCCGGCCGGCTCCTCATGCCCGAAGGCGCTCGCCCTTCGGGTCCCACAGCGGCTCGGACGCGACGTGCGCCGGGAGCCGTTCGTCGAAGTACTCGATCTCGAGCGACGTGTCCTCGACGGCCAGCTCGCTCGGAAGGTAGCCGTACGCGATGCACCGCCCGATCGAGTAACCGTAGCCAGCGCTCGTCACGAAGCCGACGATCTCCCCGTTCGCGCGGATCGGCTCCTTGCCCATGACGACGTGGCTCGTGTCGTCGAGGGTGATGCAGCAGAGCTTCCGCTCGATGCCGCGTTCGAGTTGGCGTTCGAGCGCTTCCTTTGCCTGGAAATCCTTGTCCATCTTCACGGCGAAGCCGAGACCGGCTTCGAATGGGTCGTACTCCGTCCCGATGTCCTGGCCCCACAGGCGATAGCCCTTCTCCAGCCGAAGGGTGTCGAACGAGCCGAGGCCTGCGGCGACGATCCCGTGATCCCGGCCGGCGTTCCACAGGAGCTCCCACGCTCGGTCGCCCATGGCGAACTGGCCGTACAGCTCCCAGCCGAGCTCACCCGCGTAGCTGATCCGCTGCGCCCAGACCGGGGCGACCTCGCCGACGTTCAGATACTGCGCGGACATGTACGGGAAGGCCTCGTTCGACAGGTCGGCGTCGGTCACCGCGCTCAGCACGTCGCGCGCCCTCGGTCCCCACAGGCCGAGCGCGAACAGCGACCCCGTGCGTTCGGTGATCGTGACGCGTTCGCCGTCGCGGAGCTGCGCGCGGAGCCACGCGACATCGTGCGGTCCCGTGCCGCCGCCGGTAACGATGCGGAACAGGTCCTTCCCCTTGCGCGCGATCGTCAGGTCGAGACGGATCCCGCCCCGCGGCGTCAGCGCGGCAGTGTAGACGAGCGTCCCGACGGGCCGGTCGATCCGGTTGGCGAACACGCGCTCGAGGAACGCGAGGGTGTCAGGTCCCTGGACGTCGAACTTGGCGAAGGCCGTGATGTCGAACAGGGCGACGCCGTTCCGAGTGGCCAGGTGCTCCGCGCCCTCGATCGGCGACCACAGCGTGGCCGTCCACTCGTCGCGTCGCAGCCAGCGTGCGTCGGAGGGAACGAGCGGCCCGTTTGCCTCGAACCACTGCGGACGCTCCCACCCCGCGCCGACGACGAACTGCGCGCCGAGCTCCTCGTGCCGCGCGAAGAACGGCGACAGTCGAAGCTTCCGCGGGCGAGCCGGTTGCTGGCGCGGATGGATGACGTCGTAGACCTCGCGGTACTGCTGCTTCCCGCGCTCGAGCACGTAGGGCGGCGTGGTCGCATACGGGTAGAAGCGGTTCGCGTCCGCCTCGGCAAGGTCGTACGAGGGCTCGCCGTTCACCATCCACTCCGCGACCTGTTGCCCGAAACCACCGGCGTGCGTCACCCACACCGCCTCGCACACCCAGACGCCGCGAACGTTCGCGGACTCGCCGACCACGGACGCGGCGTCCGGTGTGAACGAGAACATTCCGTTGATCGATCGCGACGGATCCTCGGGCCGCATCCTGCCCTTCAGGGCGGGCAACAGCCGTGCCGCCTCGGCCTCGGCCACGTCGAAATCGCCCGGCGTCCACGGCATGAGCGAGGGCATCGGCCCGGGGTCGCGGGGATGCCGGATCGATGTCTGCGGCGTCGCGATCGGCTCGTGCTTGTAGTTCCCTACGGCGTAGTGGTCCGCGCGCTGTCGGAAGTACATGGCCATGTCCTGATGACGAAGGATTGGGTGGACGACCTCGCGCGTCTCGCCTTCGAGCTCGGGAACCGGATCGGTCCACACGAGCTGGTGCTGTACGGCGACGAGCGGGATCGGAACGCCGACCATCGCGCCGACGGTCGGCCCCCAGATCCCGGCGCAGATCAGCACGCGTTCGCACTCGATCGCGCCGTGGTCGGTGACGACGCCGCGAACCCGGCCGTCCCGCACGTCGAACCCCGTCACCGTCACGTCGCCCTCGAACGTCACGCCCCGCGCCGACGCCGTCGCGGCGAGCGCCGCGGCGATCCGAACCCCCTTGGCGATACCGTCGCTCGGCACGTGATACGCGCCGAGGATCGTCGAACCGTCGAGCAACGGGATGAGCTCGACCGTCTCGGACGGCGTCAGGAGTTCGGCGCCGTGCAACCCGTACGAGCGCGCGAACCCCAGCCGTCGCTTCAGCTCGCGCAGACGCTCGTCGGTCGTGGCGACCTCGATGCCGCCGACGCCGTACCAGGCCGGCTCCCCGTCCACCGAGAGCGTCGAGTACAGCGCGACGGAATCCTGCGCGATCCGGCACATCATCCGGGAGGCGTTCGTCTGAAACGCGAGCCCGGGCGCGTGCGAGGTCGATCCGCCCGTCTCGAACAACGGACCCTGATCGAGGACGAGCACGTCCGCAGCGCCGAGTTCGGCAAGGTGGTGCGCGGCGCTCGCCCCGACGATGCCGGCGCCGACGACGACGGTCTCCGCGCGATCCGGGATCACGGGCGCGATGCTCTCGGACCGAGGCTGGGCCGACAAATCGGGGGTAGCACCGTGATCGAAGCGAACGTTTTTCGAGCCCGGCCGAGAAGGCGCAAACGGCGTCAGCCCGATGTGTGCTGATAGGCGCCGAGGCGCGCGTCGCGGAGCTCCGCGATGACGCCCTCGAGACGTCCCTCGCCGTACTGGCTCCCCGGATTGAAGCACGGCGTGCGGCCGATCCGAACGCGGCCGGGCGACTCGTGGATGTGGCCGTGGAGCGCGACGAGCGGCTGGTACTCACGGATCGCCTCGCGAACAGCGACGCTCCCGCCGCCCGTCGTGACGAACCGGCCCGCCTCGCGCACCGGTCGAGGAAGCTCACCGGGCCCGTCGCGTCGGAGCTTCAGGCAACGGTCGATCAGCGTGTCCTTCGGTGGGCAATGAAGGTTGAAGACGGATCGCGTGAGGTCGCGAACCTGGGCGGCCGAGGTGTCGATCGCGGAGCGGATCTCGTCCTCGCTCGCCTCTCGCGCCGTGTCCCACGGCGTCGGCGTCGAAAACCCAACGGTGATCATCGTGTGCGCCTCGTCGAGCTCCACGACTCGGCCCTCGCTCGCGACGATGCGCTCGCCGTCGGCCTCATCCAGCGCGTCGAGCACCGCCGGCGCGTCGTCGTTGCCGCCGGTGAGATACACGCGCACCGGCGTGCCGCGAAGACGCTCCTCGGCGAACTCCATCCACTCGAAGAGCCGTTCGCGCGCGAGCCCCTGCACGAGGCCCTCGACCAGCAGCGCATCGGCGCCGAGACGCTCGTGCTCGTCGGCGTCCATCACCCGCCAGTAGAGGCCGGCGACCTCGACGCGGCGGGTGAAGTCCTCCATCGCCGACCGCGAGTCCAGCGTGTGAGCGCGGCCGTGGAGCTCGGCGTGCATCGTGCCGTTCCTCCGAACGATCGGCACGAGCGCCTTGCCCATGAGGTCGCCGCCGAACACCAGCGCGTCGACCTCGTAGAACGCGGCCGCGTTGACGAACTTTCGCCACGCCGGCTGCGAACCGTGCAAGTCCGCGGCGAAGAACAACCGGATCCCGTTTCGCCCGCGCCGACGAGGCACGCAACGACTCCTACGAGACGTCGACGACGATCGTCTTCAGCTCGGTGAGCCGCTCCATGGAGAAGCGACCGCCGACGCGGCCGACCCCGCTCGCCGAGCCCGCGCGCCCGCCGAAGGGCAGGTGCGACTCCCAGTAGTTCGTTCCCTCGTTCACGTTGACCCAGCCCGTCCGGACGGCCTCGGCATAGCGCAGCCCGCGTCGGAGGTCGCGAGTGAAGATCGCGGAGAGCAGTCCGTACGGTGATGAGTTGACGATCGCGATCGCCTCGTCCTCGGAGTCGATCGCGGAGACCGGAACGACGGGCCCGAACGTTTCCTCGCGGGCGATCTCCATGTCGTCGGTGACACCGTCCACCACGGTCGCCTCGAAGAACAGGTCGCTTCCGTGCTGCGGCGCGCGCTTGCCGCCGACCGCGACGTTGGCGCCGCGCGACGCGGCGTCCTCCACGTGCCGTTCGGTCTTGTCGGCGACGCCGGTGTTGTTCAGCGGACCCATCGTGGTTTCGTCCTCGAACGGGTCGCCCAG
>CALGFI010000022.1 GCA_937881155.1 uncultured bacterium
CCCTCGTGGATCAGGCCGAGCAGGATGTGCTCGGTACCGATGTAGTTGTGGTTGAGCATCCTCGCCTCTTCTTGGGCGAGGACGACGACTCGGCGGGCCCGGTCGGTGAAACGCTCGAACATATGTCTCCCCCGGGGGCCCCGAGGCCCCTGCTAGCGAACTGCTTCCTCGCGGATCAGCGGACCCCGTCCTACCCCCGAGGCAGGTTGAGCGCTCCGGTTCGGCGCCACGTCACGCGCGCCTCCGAAGCGCCCACGCGGGCAAGTATACCCCTGGGTCCTGATAGGAACGGTCTTGACCACGGCACATCCATACCCTCGGCCGGCCTTTGCACTATCGGTATTCGGTAAACGTCGGCGCAAGGGATGAGGTTCTGCAACGTTCTAACCCGGCGCCCGCCGGGTATGGCCCAAAGTAGCCAGCATGGTTTCCTCCGAATGGGGCGTTGTCCGTGCGGCTTCGGTCCGTGAGGATGGAGCGCCAGCTGGCTTCCCAGGCGCCTTCCCCGGGAAGGAGACGAACGAGTTGCAGGTCGTTGTCGTCGACGATCATCAGTCTTTCCGGCGTGCTCTTACGTCGGCACTTCGTATGGTCAAGGGCATCGACGTCGCCGGCGAGGCCGCCGGCGGGATCGAGGGCGCCCAGCGGGCCATCCTGCTCGATCCGGACCTGGTCGTGATGGACCTCTCGATGCCCGACCTGGACGGCATCGAGTCCATGCGTCGGATCCACAAGGCCAAGCCCGAGCTCCCGGTGGTGATCCTCACAGCGCACGCCGATCCTGGCGTGGAGCGCGAGGCCCGCGAGGCGGGGGCGGCCGGGTTCGTAGCCAAGGGCACGGGACTCGAGGACCTGGTCACCGTGCTACGCGGCGCCGCCGAAGAGTCGCGGCACAGTCCAACGGCCGTATGAGCTCGAGCCCTACCTCGCCTGGTCGTCTTCCGCGCGCCCCATCGGGCGGTGATGCGGGAACAGGATCACGTCCCTGATGCTGGGCATGTCCGCGAGGATCATCGTTACCCGGTCGAGGCCGATCCCCAGCCCACCCGCCGGTGGCATGCCGTGTTCGAGCGCCTGCAAGAAGTCCTCGTCGAGAGGATGGGTCTCCTCTTCGCCTCGTGAACGGGCGCGCATCTGCGCCTCAAATCTGGAGCGCTGATCGTCGGGATCGCTGAGCTCGCTGTATCCGGCGCCGATCTCGATGCCGCCCAGGTACGGGTCGACGTGCTCGGTCAGTTGGGGGTCGTGCCGGTTCGGGCGGGCGAGCGGCGAGACCTCCCGAGGAAAGTCCATGACGAACGTGGGCTCGAACAGAGTGGGCTCGACAGCGTCCTCCCACAGCTCCTGAACGATCTTGCCCGGCCCCCAGGCGGGGTCGACGTACACGCCTCGCGCGTCCGCGAGCGATCCGAGATCGCCGCGGTCGAGGTCGATCTCCTCGCCCAAGTGCTCAGAAAGTGACTCGAGCATCGTTATCCGGCGCCAGGGACCACCGACGTCGAGCTCACGACCCCGGTACGTGAACGTGGTACGACCATGGACCGCGATCGCCGCCTCGCGCATCAGGTCCTCGGTGATCCGCATCATGCCCTCGTAGTCCGTATACGCCTGGTAGCACTCCATCATCGTGAACTCGGGATTGTGGGTGCGGTCGATTCCCTCGTTGCGGAAGTTGCGGCCGATCTCGTACACACGCTCCAGGCCGCCGACGAGCAGCCTCTTCAGGTACAGCTCGAGCGCGATCCGTAGGTACAGATCGATGTCGAGCGCCTCATGATGGGTCACGAATGGCTTCGCCAGCGCGCCTCCCGCGAGGCTCTGGAGAACGGGCGTCTCGACCTCGATGAACCCGTTCACGTCGAGGTACGCGCGGAACGCGGACAGCACCTTCGCCCTGGTTGTCACGATCCGCCGTGCGTCGAGATCGGTCGCGAGCTGCAAGTACCGGAGCCGCTGCTGTAAGTCCGGGTCCTTGAGACCGTGCCATTTCTCCGGCGGCGGCCGGAGCGCCTTGGACAGCATCGCCAGCCGCTCAACGAACACCGATAGCTCGCCCTTCTTCGTCTTGCCGATCCGCCCCGTCGCGGCGACGATGTCGCCCAAGTCGATCTCGTCGAGGACCGCAGTGGTGTCCTCAGCGACGTCACCCTCCCGACAGAGGAGCTGGATGTCGCCGACGCGATCGCGAACCACGATGAACTTCAGCTTGCCCATGTCGCGCAGCATCACGACGCGGCCGGCCACCGTTCGGATCTGATCCGTGACCTCGCCCTCGGCGATCGCGCCAGCGAACTCGTCTCGGATCGCGTTCGAGTGGGTTGGTTCGCGAACGCCGAGCGCGTGTTCCAGGTTCAGCGCGAACGCCTTGTCGCCGAGCCGCTCGCGACTCTCGCGCCGGGCCTTCAGGACCTCGCGTTCACGACCGAGTGACGGCTGGTCGGGCGGGCCGCCGTGCGGTTCACCCATCGGGACCGGCGTTGCGTTCGAACACCAAGCGAAGACCCTCGAGCGTGAGCCACGGGTCGTGTTCGTCGACGAACTGACAGTGCGGAACGATGAGCGGCGCCAGCCCGCCCGTCACCACTACGGTCGCCGAGCCGCCGAGCTCCTTGCGGAGGCGGTCGATCATTCCGTCGGCCTCGGCGGCCGAGCCGTAGATCAAGGCCGACTGGATGGCCTCGACGGTGTTCTTGCCCACGACGGAACGGGGTGCGCCGAGCTCGACCTGCGGAAGTCGCGCGGTCTCGCGCGAGAGCGACGCGTTCTTCGTCTGGACGCCCGGCGCGATCGCGCCGCCGAGGAACTCGCCGCGTTCGGACACGACGTCGTAGGTGGTCGCGGTGCCGAAGTCGATCACGATGCACGGTCCGCCGTACCGGCTGAACGCCGCGAGCGCGTTCACCACGCGGTCGGGCCCGAGCTCGCGCGGGTTGTCGGTGGCTATGGAAAGACCGGTCTTCGTCCCGGGCTCGACGACGACCGGCGGGAAGTTGAAGTAGCGGTTCACCATCTCGCGGAGCGCGCTCGTCGACGTCGGCACGACCGAGCTCAGCACGACGCCGGTGATCTGGTTCGAGAACGTCAGGCCGACCTGCTCCAGAAGACCGGCGAACAGCACGGCGAGCTCGTCCGCGGTGCGTTCTGAGTCGGTCGACGTTCGCCACTGCTGTTCGAGGTCGGTGCCGCGGAACACGCCGAGCACGGTGTTCGTGTTCCCGACGTTCACCGCGAGCAGCACGCGTTCCTCCTCTCGGTTTGGGTCATCCTGTCACGCGCCGACCGTCCAGACACGCACGCGCGTCACGCCGTCGGCAACAGCAGGTTGTCGATCAGGCGCGTCTGCCCGAAGAGGGCTGCGACGAGCGCTCGAGCAGCCGTTCGGATCTCCCGCACCTCCGTAAACGTCGCCTCGTCGACGACGACGGCGTAGTCGAGCCTCGCCTCCGGGGTCGCGCCGATCTCACGCGCCATGGCGGCGACGAGCTTCGCGGCGTCGCGCTCTCCTGCGTTCGCGAGCTCCGCCGCCTCCGACAGCGCGAGGAACAGGCACCCCGCCGCCTCGCGCTGGTCCGGCGTGAGTCGCGCGTTCCGCGACGACATCGCCACGCCATCCGCCTCGCGAACAGTCGGACTCGAAACGACGTCGACCGGGAACGAGAGGTCCGCGACCATCCGCCGAACGAGCGCAAGCTGCTGGGCATCTTTCTCGCCGAAGTACGCGCGACACGCACCGACCGCGTGGAAGAGCTTCGCCACGGCGGTAAGGACGCCGCGGAAGTGACCCGGACGGCTCGCGCCCTCGAGTCGCTCGCCGAGGGGACCCGGATCGACGGCCACGTCCGGTCTTCCCTGTGGATACATCTCCTCCGCCGACGGCGCGAACACCACGTCGACGTTCAACTCGCGTGCGATCGTGAGATCGCGCTCCTCGTTGCGTGGATACGCCGCAAGGTCGGCCGGATCGCCGAACTGCAACGGGTTCACGAAGATGGAGACGATGGCGACATCGCGTTCGGATCGCGCGCGCCGGATGAGGGAGAGGTGCCCGTCGTGGAACGAACCCATCGTCGGCACGAACCCGATGGACTTGCCGTTCGAACGTGCCTCGTCGCACGACGCCAGCGTCGTGGCGACGGTTCGGATCACCTCCACCTGGTGAGGATCTCCTGCACCGCCTGTCGACCCTCGGCCGGAAGGCGGCCCGATCTCGCCGCGATCCCCGCTGTCAGCTCGGCGAGGGCCACGTACGACGGAACGGCTTCGGGAACGCGTTCGGCGAGCGCCTCGAGGTTGCGTTCTACCGTGGCGGCGTCACCGCGGACCGCGGGACCGGTAAGAGCATCGGCCGCGCCCACCCGGCGGATGTTCTCGAGCGTCGCGTCCTGCAACGTCGCGAGGTACTCGCCGGAGTCGTTCACACCAGCTTCTGCTTCGATCTGCTGCGCGATCGCGGTGATCGTGACGAGGTAGTTCGATGCGAATACCCCGGCCGAGTGATAGAGCGCCTTCATGTCGTCGGCCAATCGGAACGGCTGCCCACCCGCGTCCTCGGCCAGGCGATCGCCGAGCATTTCCCCCTCTTCGCTCGTCGCCGTGACGGCGAATCCGGCGCCGGGGATGCGATCGACGCCCGCTTCGACGGACGGGATCGTCTGGAGCGGATGGATCGAGAACGTCGTCGCGCCGATGGATGTCGCGGCGTCGAGCGCGTCGAGGCCGGTCGCTCCGGACACATGTGCAACCGACGATCCCGGATGGATGGATCCGGCTCGCGCGATCCGCTCACACACCTCGGCGATCATCGCGTCGGGTGTCGCGATCACGACGACCTCCGAGTCCTGCGCCGCCTCGGCCGGGCCGAGCACGGGGACGCCGGGAAGGTGGGTTGCGGCGCGCTCGCGCGTCTCGGGTCCTCCGGCCACGGCGACGATCCGATGGCCGGCCCGCGACCACAGAACGGCAAGTGCGGTTCCGACGCGTCCCGCGCCGAGGACGGCGATCTCCATGCGCCGCAAGTATCTCGCTCAGGGAAGCCAGCCGATCGGTCCGATCGGAGACGGCGCGTCCGGCGGTAGAAGGATCGGGAAGCTTCCGGTGTCCGTTCTCACGACGATCCGCCCCGGACGCCCGGCGAACACGTCGCCGGCGTCGTCGAAGGCGGCACCGGAGAACGCGGGTCGACGCGGGAACGAATTCGGCGGGAGAAGGAGCTCCGCCGTTCCGGCCGGAACGTATACAAGCCACATCCCGCGGCTGTCCCCGATGAACCCGTTCACGACGACGTAGCCCCCGTCCGGCGACCACGCGACGACGCGTTCCGAGACGAGGGAATCGCCGTTCACGAGCGGACGCGGACGCCCGGACTGCGGCCACACGAGGATCCGGCCGGTCGGACGTCGCGGCCACACGCCGAGCCCGTCCAACCCGCCGACCGGAGCGACGAACAGGAACGTGCCCCGCGGCGAGACCGACACGTGCGCGAGGTCCGGGAACAGCGTTGACACGTTCGTCGGCCAGATCGATCTGACCTCGACGCGGCCGCGATCGACGAACGAGGCGACGGCCATGTCACGGTGAAGTGTCGCCGAGACGAGGTTCCCGCAATCCTCACGACCACGCAGCACCAGGACCTCCTCGGCGGTGTCGAGATCGACGCGGTGGAGCGTGTAGGTACGCGGCTCGCACCCGGGGGCGTCGCCTCCGACGGGTTCCGTTCGCCCGACGATCAGCGCCCGTCCGTCGGTCGCGAGCGAGATGACGTCGCCGCGCGCGATCTCGACGGGCTCCGTATCCGGCGATAGTCCATTTATGACATACGCGACGCCTTCGGCGCCGCCGTCGTCGGCGACGATCACGATGCCTTGGGGAGACCCGTTTGTGATCCACAGCTCCTCAACGGCCGGGACGAGCGGCCCCTCGACGAGGTCGCCGCTCCGCAGGTCGAAAGCCCACAGCCGTTGTTGCCGCGCGTCCGACGCCGTGAACACCAGGCGTCCGTGCAGTTGTGGATCGACCGATGCGGGCTCGTTCGGGCTCGTCGGACGGCTCGTCGTCGCTCGCCGCGGCGCAGGGGTGTCGCCCGAGATCAGGCCGTACAACGACGGCAGCGCGAGCAGCAACGCGAGACCGACGCCGATGGCGACGAGCTGGCCGCCGCGTCGGGTTCGTCCCTCGACGGGTTCCTCGTCGCGGGTCATCGCTCGATTCGAAGCGCCGGCGCGAACGGTCGAACGCCGAACATCGCGTCGGGAGGAAGCCGGACGTCGTCGAGCCGGCGCCCGCCCGGCAACGCTGGGTCGGCCGTGAGATCGGACAGGGGGATCAGGACGAACGCGCGCTCGTGCATGCGCGGGTGAGGGATCTCGAGGTCGGGCTCGTCGATCTCGCGCTCGTCATACGTCAGCACGTCGATGTCGATCGTGCGCGGACCCCACCGTTCGGCTCGAACGCGTCCCAGCTCCGTCTCGACGGCGAGGCACTCCTTCAGGAGCTCGCGCGGCTCGAGGTCGGTTCGTACCTCGATCACGGCATTGAGGTACGGCGGCTGCGGCGGGCCGACCGGCTCCGTTTCGTAGACGCGTGATGAACGAACCACATCGATCCCCCGACGCGCGTCGAGGAGCTCCACGGCTCGTTGGAGCGTCGCGAGGCGATCGCCGAGGTTCGAACCGAGCGCGAGATAGGCCCGTTCGGCCATCGAGCGGTCAGTCGCGTTCGACGGTGGCGGCCGCCGCGACGCCCTCGACGTCGTTCGAACGCGCGGCGGCGGGCTTGTGGACGACGGCCGTGGCGCGGGCGACGCCTGGCCGCGCCGCGACGGCCTCGGCGACGGCGTTCGCGATCGACTCGAGCAGGTCGAACCGTTCGCGCCCAACCGTCTCGCGCGCCGTTCGGATCAGCTGTCGGTAGTCGGACGTTCCGCCGATCCGATCGTCAGTGACGTCGACCTCGACGTCCAGATCGACGACGAAGTCCTGTGCCTGATCCTTCTCGCCGGGATTGGCGCCGTGATGCCCAGACGTCCGGATTCCGGTGAGGAACAGACGTGACGTCGACACGTTGCGCTATTCCTCTCCGGGCGGTCGCCGCCCGAGCGATACGACGACCGGCCCGGCGTCGGCCTCGTGACGGTGCTCGACCTTCATGTATTGCCTCTGGAGCCACTTGAAGATCAGCGGCGCAACCGTTTCCGCCGCGTCCTCGAGCAGGAAGTGACCGCATCCCGGGAGGAGCGCGACCGAGGACCACGGAAGGACGTCGCCGAGACGCTCGGCGTTCTCGGGCGTGACGAACGTGTCGTCCTCACCCCACAGGATGAACACCGGAATCTCGAGCCCTGCGAATCGCGGCTCGAGATCGGTCAGTCCTTCGCCGTCGAACGAGGCGACAACGCGACGGAACCGCTCGAGCCCGCCAGGGCCTGCAAACGGTCTGACGTACTCGTGCATGTCGGCGGTGGTGAGCTGCGCGCGCTTCGTCCCGGCGTCGAGCATTTCGCTGAGCCACGTCTCGACATCCTCGGCGTCGAGCTCGCCGAGTCGCGTAGTGAGCTCGCGCACCCGCGGCGCGGGCCACGCGTCGAACGCGATCACGTCGATCAGCACCAGCGCGTCGACGTTGCCGTCGAGCGCGAGGAGCTGCGCAACACCCCCGCCGTGTCCGTGTCCGACGAGCGCGTACCGCTCGACGCCGAGTGCGCGGAGGAGCCCTCGAACGTGATCGGCGTGGGACGGCAGCCGAAGGCCGGCGCCGTCCGCTGCTTCGGAGTCGCCAGAGCCAAGGAGATCCGGCGCGATCACGCGCATGAACGGCGACAGCATCGGGATCAACCGTCGCCAGGCGTACGACGAGGTCATTCCGCCGGCGAGCAGGACGACCGGTGGCGCCTCGGGATCCCCCTCGTCGACGACGGCGAACTCGCCGCCCGAGAGGCGCACGCGCCGCTTGTCGATCCAGGTCACGCGTGCCCCCTGGCGATCGCGTCGACGACCCGGACCGCGCGGACGACCTCGCGCACGTCGTGCACTCGAACGACGTGCGCTCCGTGCGCGACCATCCACGCCACGGCGCCGATCGTCCCCTCGACCCGCTGGTCCTCTGGCAGGTCAAGGATCGCGCTGATGAAGCGCTTCCGCGACGGCCCGACGAGTAGCGGACGACCCAGGTCGAGGAACGCGTCGACGCGTTGTATGAGCTCGAGGTTGTGGCCGAGGCCCTTGCCGAACCCGATACCGGGATCGATCGCGATGCGTTCGGGATCGATGCCGGCGAACTCGGCCGCCTCGATCCGTTCGCGCAGGAACTCGTGCA